>JAXDMU010000193.1:0-2890 GCA_034665905.1 Aliidongia sp.
CATCCGCTCGGCATCAGCATCGTCGGCGGGCTGATCGTCAGCCAGATCCTGACCCTGTTCACCACGCCGGTGATCTATCTGGGCTTCGACAGTCTGGCAACGCGCTTCGGCCGCCGCCCGGCCGAACTCGGCCACGAGACTCCGGCGGAATGAACCCGTCCGAGATCTTCATCCGGCGCCCGGTCGCCACCACGCTTCTGACCATTGCGATCGCGCTGGCCGGTGCCATCGCCTATTTCAAGTTGCCGGTTTCGCCGCTGCCGCAGGTCGATTTCCCGACCATCTCGGTCCAGGCGACGCTGCCCGGTGCCAGTCCGGAAACGGTGGCGAGCAGTGTCGCGACACCGCTGGAACGCCATCTGGGCTCGATCGCCGACGTGACCGAGATGACCTCGCAAAGCTCGGTCGGCTCGGCGCGGATCACGCTGCAATTCGGGCTCACCCGCAATATCGACGGGGCCGCGCGCGATGTCGAAGCCGCGATCAACGCCGCGCGCGCCGATCTGCCGACCAGCCTGCGCAGCAATCCGACCTACAAGAAGGTCAATCCGGCCGATGCGCCGATCATCATCCTGGCCTTGACCTCGGCCACGCGCACCACCGGCCAGCTTTACGATTCCGCCGCGTCCGTGCTGCAACAGAAATTGTCGCAGGTCGAAGGGGTCGGTCAGGTCACGGTCAGCGGCAGTTCGCTGCCGGCGGTGCGGGTTGAGTTGAATCCGAACTCGCTGTCGAAATACGGCATCGGCCTGGAGGATGTCCGTGCAGCGCTGTCGGCGGCCAATGCCAACAGCCCCAAGGGCGTGATCGACGATGGCGATCGGCGCTTCCAGATTTATACCAACGATCAGGCGCGCATGGCCGACCAGTACCGGCAACTGGTCGTGGCCTATCGCGATGGTGCCGCGGTACGGCTCAGCGATGTCGGTGAGGTCACCGATGGGGTCGAGAATGTCCGCAATCTCGGCCTCTATAACGGCAAGCCGGCGGTGCTGCTGATCATCAACCGGCAGCCCAACGCCAACATCATCGAGGTGGCCGAGCGGATCCGGGCGCTGCTGCCGCAATTGCAGGCATCGATTCCGTCGGACATCAATCTTACCGTCGCCAACGAACGCACGGCGACGATCCGCGCCTCGCTGCACGATACCGAAAAGACCCTGCTGATCGCGGTGGCGCTGGTCGTGCTCGTCGTGTTTCTGTTCCTGCGCAACGGACGGGCCGCCCTGATCCCGAGCGTCGCCGTGCCGGTGTCGCTGATCGGCACGTTCGGTGCCATGTATCTCATGGGCTACAGCCTCGACAATCTGTCGCTGATGGCACTGACCATTGCGACTGGCTTCGTGGTCGATGATGCGATCGTCATGTTAGAAAACATCTCGCGCCACGTCGAAGAGGGCATGCCCCGCTTCCAGGCGGCGCTCCAAGGTGCCCGCGAGGTCGGCTTTACCATCGTCTCCATGAGCCTCTCGCTGGTCGCGGTGTTCCTGCCGATCCTGCTGATGGGCGGTCTGGTCGGGCGACTTTTCCGGGAATTTGCGCTGACACTTTCGATCGCCATCGTGATCTCGATGGTAGTGTCGCTGACCACCACGCCGATGATGTGCGCCTTCATCATCCGCCATGTGCCACCCGATAAGCAGGGCTGGTTTTTCCGGGCGATCGAGCGGCGGTTTGACGCCATGCTCGCCTTCTATGCCCGCACGCTCGGCTGGGTCTTGCGCCATCCGCTGTTGATCATGGCGCTGCTCGCCGCGACGGTGGGCTTCAACGTCTATCTCTACATCATCATCCCCAAGGGCTTCTTTCCGCAGCAGGACACAGGCAGCATGGTCGGCGGCATTCGGGCCGATCAGAGCATCTCGTTCCAGGCGATGCGCGACAAGGTCACGCGTTTCATGCAGATCGTGAATGCCGATCCGGCGGTCGATACCGCAGTCGGATTCACCGGCGGCGGCTCAACCAATGGCGGCTTCATGTATGTGGCGCTGAAGCCGCTGGCCGAACGCAAGCTGTCGGTCGATCAGGTGATCGCCCGGCTGCGCCCGAAACTCGCCGACGTGCCGGGGGCGGCGCTGTTTTTACAGGCGGTTCAGGACATTCGGGCGGGCGGCCGGCAGAGCAATTCGCAATACCAGTTCACCTTGCAGAGCGACAGCCTTCAGGATCTCTATAACTGGGCACCCAAGCTGACCGAGGCGCTGAAGCATGCGCCCGAGATCACCGATGTCGATTCCGATCAGCAGCAAGGCGGGCTTGAGGTCAATCTGACGATCGACCGCGATACGGCGAGCCGCCTCGGCCTGTCGGAATCCGGCATCGACAACACGCTCTATGACGCTTTCGGTCAGCGTCAGGTCTCGACCATCTACAATCCGCTGAACCAGTATCACGTGGTGATGGAGGTGGCGCCGCAATACTGGCAAAGTCCGGAAACGCTGAACCAGCTTTACGTCAGCACCGCGGGCGGCGCGGTCAGCGGGGCCGGCTCGACCAATGCCGTGGTTGGCACGGTCGTGGCATCGACCAGGAACGCCGCCAGCGTCGCCAGCATCACGACGGATACGGCGCGCAATCAGGCAAGCAACAGCCTGGCCAATACCGGTCATGGCAGCGCTTCGACCGGGGCGGCGGTCAGCACCAGCGGCGAGCAGATGGTGCCGCTGTCGGCCTTCAGCAAGTTCGGGCCGGGCACCACGCCGATCCAGGTCAATCACGAGGGGCATTTCGTCGCCTCGACTCTGTCCTTCAATCTGGCGCCGGGCAAATCGCTGGGCGAGGCGACGGCCGCGATCTACCGGACGATGAATGACCTCCATGTGCCGGTGTCGGTCCAAGGCAGCTTCGCCGGTACGGCCAAGCTGTTCCAGGCATCGCTCGACAACCAGCC
>JAXDMU010000194.1:0-8695 GCA_034665905.1 Aliidongia sp.
ACCGGCCGCAGCCAAGCCCGCGGATCTGAGCCTCAAGGTCAATGCCGACGGCACGACCGGCCCCCACCACAAGCCACGCCACCCGAAATTGCCGGGCAGCTTTCACGTCTGACGACGAGTCGTTGCCGGTCCCTGCTCAGGGGTTGGACGGTGTGCCGGGAATGCCGGCCGCCGGTAGATTGGGCACGCCCAGGAATTGCCTGATATCGACCGACCCGGCCCCGACCACCATGTTGTAGGCGGGGAGCGTCGGCACGACGATGCCGGGCACCGCGACCGGCTGGCCGGAGGAGAAGAGGCCGTTGAAGCCCGGGATGAATCGGCGATAGACGCCGCCGCTCTTCGTTCCTTGCGCTGCGGCCAATCGATAGATCATCGGATTGATATTGCCATGCCGGGTGCCGGTAAGCTGGTCGTACAGCGCCACTACCCCGGCAAAGGCCGGTGCCGAGGCGCTGGTGCCGATGACGCCGACCGTCTGGCCGCCGATGATTTCGATATCGAAACTGCGATTGGGACCGCACGGCGGTGCCGCGGTGCTGGGGCAGCCGCCCATATGCAGCGACAGATCCGGCGTTGCACGGGCCGCGGTGCCGGTCGTGACAATCTGGTAGGCCGGCTTGGCGAAGAAGATGCTCGGGCCGCCACCCGAACCCCAGAAACCGCCGGCGAGCGGTGGCGTGCCGGTGAACGGATTGTTCGGCACCAGCGGATCGCCATTGGCATTTTCGGCGACATAAGCCGAATTCAGCGAGCCGGGCGTGAAGCTGGTCACCAGATTCGTGCCGCCGACCGCCGTCACTTCCGGACTGGTCGCCGGATGCGACGCCCCTTCGGCGAAAGCGGGCTTGCTTAGCGACGGGCATTGCAGCGCGCCATTGTCGCCGGACGAGGCGACGAAGGTGATGCCCTGGGCATTGCCCTGCTGGAACAATTGTTCGTAGATCTGGACGATCGAGGTGAAATCGACGCCATTATTGAAGGCCGCGGTGAAGAGAAGCTCGCATTCGCCGAACGACATGCTGACGACATCGGTCGCATTGTCGGCCAGGATCTGCTTCAGCCCGGACATGACATCGGCATCGCTCAGCGACGGAATGTTATAAAGGCGAATTATCGCCTTGGGCGCCATGCCGCCCGATTGCTGCACGTCGAGCGTCGCTTCACCCGAATCGGCACCGGCTGCGGAAAACCCGCCACCGCCATGGACCGGAATATGGATGAGCGTCGGCTCGGCCACACCCTCGTGGCCGAAATACAGTTCCATATCGCTGTCGAGCACGTCGCTCGCCATCAAAATCCCGATGGTGCGCCCGGTGCCGGCGAGGTTTTGGACCGACGGCGCATCATAGGCCTGCTTCAAATCGGAAAACCAATAGCCGCCGACCGACGAAGTGCGGTTTTCCGGCACGGCGTGCGGCAGTCTTTGCGAATGGATCTGTTTGCGCACCGGTGCAAAGGCGGCGATCCGGGCACCGAGCCGCCGCAATTCTTCCGGCATGATGAAGCTGTCGCGCGCGATCAGGCTGTCCTTGCCATCGGCCGGACCGGCATGATCCAGCGTCACACCGAAGCGCCGCTGCATCGCGCCCACGGTGCCGGCGACTCGGATGCCCTGAGTGTGCGTCTCGACCAGGTCGAAACCGGCTTTATTCATGATAGCAGCAGCCTGGGCGAGGATCACCGGATCGGCGCCGAAGCGCCCGGCAAATTCCTCCGGCGTCAGCCAGCGCTGATAATCCGCCGTACCCGGTGTCTGCTGATCCTCCAGCAGGCGGTCGAGCCCGGCCGCGTCGCGCGAGGGGAAGAACAGGTCGAACTCGACCGCTTCGGCCGCGACCGAGGGAGACGTCGCGCGAAGGTCGGTACCCTCGGGCCCCGGCACGATCAAGGCCGCGGCAGCAGCCGATCCGGCAGCCGCAAACGCGATCACCGCGACCGCGGAACCTAGGAATGAGCGTGCCATGGTGCCCGCGCCCCGGAAGTTGAAGAAGTCTATCGACGATATCCCAGTTCGCCCGCTATTGTCGATGCCGGAAACGATAAGGTCGAACGGCATGAGCGAAATCGAACGCACTGCGTGGACATTGCCACCCGTCATCGGCGCGCTTTATGGTGAAACGGGTCGTTCCTCGGCAGCGAAGGGAAGCATTTTTATGGTCAGGAATCTTGTCATCGCTTCTGTCGCGGTATTGTCCGCCTCCGGTTGTTCGACCCTGACCGAGGGAACCTCGCAGACGATCGCCGTGACCACCACGCCGCCCGGTGCCCTCTGCACGCTGACACGCGACGGCCAGCCGATCGCCACGATCGGCCCGACGCCCGGCACGGCAACGGTCGATCGCAGCACGCGGGAGATTCTGGTCACCTGCCACAAAACCGGCTTCGGCGACGTAAGCTATGCCGATCAGGCGGATCTGGCCGCCGCCACCTTCGGCAACATCATGACGGGCGGCGTCGGCTTTGCCGTCGATTTCGCGACCGGCGCGGACATCAAATATAACGGTACCGTCAATATCGCCCTGGCGCGAACCGTCACCGAAGTGCCGACCTTGCGCACGGCCGCACCGCTGACGCCGATCGATCCTGCGATCTCCGCACCGGTCGCGGCCGTGGTTCCACCGGTGCCCGAACCCACGCCGACCATCCGCTCGGCCACCGCGGTGCCGGTCCCGGCGCCGGTTGCCGTGGCCGCTGCGCCACCGGCCGTGCCACGGGTTTTCGGCGTGGGCGTCGCCCCGCTGGAGGCGCAAACCGCCAATGCCGCAACGCCGAAAAACGGCGTCGTCGTCGTCGTCGTGCAGCCCGGTTCCGTGGCGGCGCGCGCCGGAATCGCCGAGGGCGACATCATCACCAGCCTGGGCGGCCGCGAGATTATCGGCAAGGGCGATGTGCAGCGCGCGATCGCCGCCCTGCCGGCCGGGGCCGCCATTCTGGTCCATGTCATCCGCGGCGCGCACCAGCTCGATCTCAGCGCGCAGCTCTGAACGATCAGTCGCAGCGCCGTGCCGCAAACCGTTCTGGCGGCGCGACCAGTGCCTCCTGCGCGGTGATCAGCTGAATTTCACGCTCGCCCGAAGCCAGTGTCTGCTTCAGCACGGCATGGATCGCCGAGGCCGCCATTTCGAGTGCGCGGGCGATATCGCCGTGGTGCAGCCAATTGCCCAGAAACAGCGCCGCCACCGCATCGCCTGCCCCGTTCGGATGGAGCGGCAGCAGCGGCGTCTCGACCAGCCAGCTGCCGGCGGCGGACGAGGCCAGCAACCCGATCCGCTCGCCATCCGGGTCATTTCGGCGCAGGCTGGTCAACAACACGAGGCGCGGCCCGCGGGCGCGCAAGGCGGCGCAGGCGGCCAGCGCGCTCGACAGCGACTCGATGCGCCGCCCGGTCAGAAACTCGGCCTCGAAGACGTTGGGTGTTACCAGATCGGCCGCTTCCAGCGCCCGGTCGCGAAAAAACTCGGCGATGCCCGGCCGGACATATATGCCGGTTGCGGTGTCGCCGATCACCGGGTCGCAGCACCAGAGCGCCGCGGGATTGGCTGCCTTGACCCGCTCGACGGCATCAAGCACCACCTCGCCCAGGGCCGGATCGCCCAGATAGCCCGACAGCACGGCGCGGCAGCCGGGCAGCACGCCGCGTTCGGCGATGCCCTGGATCACGGCCGCGACCTCCTCGGCCGGCGCCACCCGGCCGCGCCAGGCGCCATAGCCCGGATGATTGGAGAATTGCACGGTGTTCACGGCCCATGCCTCGAAACCCAGCCGCTGCAAGGCGAACATTGCCGCCGAATTGCCGACATGACCATAAGCGACCGCGGATTGGATGGTCAGGATCGACATGTTTTGGTGCCTCGCCTCGCCGCCACAACGGCGTTAAACTCACCACCCATTATGATCATTGCACGAGGGTTTTCCATGCCGACCGACAGCAGACCCCGCCGCAGTGTACTTTATATGCCGGGCGCCAATGCACGTGCGCTGGACAAGGCGCGGGGACTCGCCGCTGACGGGCTGATCTTCGATCTCGAAGATGCCGTCCTGCCGGAGGCCAAGCCCGAAGCGCGCGCGACCGTCGCCGCCGCCCTGGCCCAGGGCGGCTATGGAAGGCGCGAGCGGCTGCTCCGGGTCAACGGCCTCGACACGCAATGGGGCCATGACGATCTGGTCGCGGCCGCGGCGATGGACATCGATGGCGTCGTGCTGCCCAAGATCGAGGCGGCGGCGACGATTCGTCAGACGCTCGCGATTCTCGACCGGGCCGGCGCACGCGCCGATCTGGTGATCTGGGTCATGATGGAGACGCCGCTCGCCATGCTGCGTGCGGAGGAGATTGCCGCCGCTTCGCCGCGTCTTGCCGGCCTCATCATGGGCACCTCGGATCTCGCCAATGATCTGCACGCCGCCCACACGCGCGACCGGCTGCCGTTGATGACAGGGCTTGGCCTCTGCCTGCTGGCCGCGCGCGCCTATGGGCTGGCGATTCTGGACGGCGTCTATCTCGACCTGGCCGACGATGAGGGCTTTGCCCAAAGCTGCCGCCAGGGCGTCGAACTCGGCTTCGACGGCAAGACGCTGATCCATCCCAAGACCATCGACGCCGCGAATGCCGCCTTCGCCCCGGACGCGGCGGCGATCGCCGAGGCGCGCCGCTTCGTCGCCGGCTTCGAGGCCGCCCAGGCCACGGGCAAGGGCGTCGTGCTGGTCGATGGCAAGCTGGTCGAAAGCCTGCACGTCGCCAATGCTCGTCGGCTGGTCGCCCTGGCCGACCGCATCGCGGCCTTGGAGCGCACATCGTGAGCAAATCCGATCCCGGCCGTTTCTTCGAGGATTTCACCCTCGGCCAGATCCTGAAGCACGCCACCCCGCGCACGATCACCGAGGGCGATGTCGCCCTCTACATTGCCTTGACCGGCTCGCGCTTCGCGCTCTCCTCGGCCGACAGCTTCGCGCTCGATCTGGGCTTCGAGCAGGCGCCGATCGATGATTTCCTGCTGTTCCATATGGTGTTCGGCAAGTCTGTCGCCGATATCTCGCTGAATGCCGTGGCCAATCTGGGCTATGCCGTCGGGCGTTTCCTGCGGCCGGCCTATCCGGGCGACACCGTGTCGAGTGTCAGCCAGATCATCGGCCTCAAAGAAAACTCCAGCGGCGAGACCGGCACGGTCTATGTCCGCACGACCGGCTTCAACCAATTGGGCGAGACCCTGCTGGAATATTGCCGCTGGGTCATGGTGCGCAAGTGCCACAAAACCGCCACGGCGCGGGTCCAGGCGGTGCCGATGCTGCCCGAGGCGGTCGCGGTGGGCGACCTCGTGGTGCCGCCCGACCTCAATCTCGGCGCCTATGATTTCACCGCCGCCGGCTCGGCTCATCGCTGGGGCGATTACGCGATCGGCGAACGGATCGATCATCTCGACGGCATGACCATCGAAGAGGCCGAGCACGCGCTGGCGACCCGACTCTATCAGAACGGCGCCAAGGTGCATTTCAACCAGCACAGCGAAGCCCAAGGCCGCTTCGGCCGGCGGCTGATCTATGGCGGCCATGTCATCAGCTTGGCCCGCGCACTGTCGTTCAACGGCCTGGCCAATGCCTTCAAGATCGCGGCGCTGAATGGCGGCCGGCATGTCGCACCGTGCTTTGCCGGCGACACAATCTATGCCTGGAGCGAAGTGCTCGACCGCGCCGAACTGCCCGGCCGCAGCGATGTCGGCGCACTGCGCCTGCGCACGATCGCGACCAAGGACCGCGCCTGCGCCGATTTCCCCGGCCGGATCGACGGCGGCTATGATCCGGCCGTGGTGCTGGAGCTGGATTACTGGGCGCTGCTGCCGCGCTGACTCAAAACATCGATAAGGAGACGCCGATGACCGACAAGATCGTCAAGACCGACGCCGAATGGCAGGCCCAGCTATCGCCCGCCGCCTATCAGGTCACCCGCAAAAAAGGCACGGAGCGGCCGTTCACCGGCGAATATGAAACGACCTGGACGCCCGGCACCTATCGCTGCATCGGCTGCGGCGCCGAACTCTTCGAATCCGATACGAAATTCGACGCCGGCTGCGGCTGGCCCAGCTTCTCGGCCCCGGCGGTCGCGGCCAATGTCGCCGAGGAAACCGACCAGACCCACGGCATGATGCGCACCGAGGTGCTGTGTGCCCATTGCGACGCGCATCTGGGCCATGTTTTCCCGGACGGGCCGGGACCGACGGGTTTGCGGTACTGCATCAATTCGGTGGCGCTGAAGCTGGAGCCGAAATAGCGGGTGGGTGATCCATCACTTATCCGGTAGTTATAGTGGGTCGCTACCTGCGCGATCGTCACCCTCCTCTAGTGCAGCGGCTTGACGGATCAACGCTTGGGCCTCAGCCAAGCGTCCTTGGTCGAGAACGGCACGGGCGAGTTCGTAGAGTGTGGCTTGGCGCGACTCTACGGTATCGTCGCCATCCTCTGCCAAGGCGAGCGCTTGGCGGAATAGCGCCTCAGCTTCAGCCGCTCGTCCCTGGGTAAGAACCGCTCGGGCGAGTTCATGAAGCGCAGTGCCACGCGCGGCCGCCGTATCGCCACCTTCCTCTGCCCAGCCGAGCGCTTGGCGGAATAGCGCCTCGGCCTCCACCCAGCGCCCCTGACCGAAAACCGCTCGGGCGAGTTCGTGGGACGTGATGCCGCGCCAGATCGCACTGCCGCCACCCTCCTCTATTAGGGCGAGTGCTCGACGCAATAGAGCTTCGGCCTCCGCCGCGTGTCCCTGGTCTAGAACCGCTCGGGCGAGTTCGTGGAGCGTGACCCCTCGTTCGACCGCTGTGCCTCCTCCTTCCTCCATCAATGAGAGCGCTTGGCGGAACAGTCCTTCGGCCTCGGCAGCGCGTCCCTGATCGTGAACCGCGAGAGCAACTCCATGGAGAGCAGCCCCACGCTCGACTGCCGTGGCGCGGCCTTTCTCCTTCAGCGCAAGCGCTTGGCGGAACGCCGCTTCGGCCTCTACCGCTCGCGTCTGGGCACGAACCGCGACGGCAAGATTGTAGACCGTGTTGCCGGTACGAACCGGATCATGTCCCTGAAGCCGGAGATTTGTCGCTTCGCGCAGCTTTTCCTCGGCCGCCGGGAAATCTCCTCGGATGAACAAAGCCATTCCGGCACGCTCCAGAAGGAGGGCAAGGTTGTCCTCCTGGCCCGAGACCCCTCGCAAACGGGCGATGCCGTCAAGCGCCAGTTCAAGATCGGGCGAGTTTTCGGGGGCACGATCGAAGACGCGGCGTCGATCCGGGTCGGGTGGAGTGGCGTCCACTAACGGCCCCGGTTCGATCTGGACCACCTGAGTCCGCACCGACCAGAGATCTGGGGCGATTTCCCGGAACACCGGCACGAGCCAGCGTGCTCCGACAAAAATGACCGGGCAGGCGAAATGGCGCCGGAGCGGGTTGCGCTGCTGATTGAGGGTCGCGAGCGCGTAGCGCCAAGCTGCCACCCAATCCTCGTAGTCAGGGGCCGTGTGCGAGACCACGGCCGAGACCCAGGCCGCACCGATATCCGGCCCGGCCGGCGAGTCGAGCAGCGGCAGTGCGATCCGCCGAAGTTCCTCGGGATCGACCGGTTGCAGCCGCCGCATCGGCTTGCCCTTCGCCGCTAGATGCTGTTCCAACTCGCGCGCGCAGAGTTCGGCGCCGTCGCGGTCGGGTACGATCAGCACGATCAGCGAAAAGCCGGTGGCGAAATCGATGTGACGGAGGACGAGTTCCCATTCGGCGGCGGCGGTCGTGCCGTAGCGCCGATCAATGGCGGTTGCCGCGTCCTCCGGCCGTGACGCCATGTTTCAACCCCTTATGTCGGTTGCCCGACGGCTACTTTGATCACCTTGGCGATCTCGTCGCGGATCAGCGGATGGACATCGTACCATTCATCGCCATTCTTGAAGAACAGGACGGAATGGGTATCGAGGAAACGGGCAAGACGCATGACCGGTCCCGCATCGGTGCTCAAGAGCGCGGTCACTCGGTTTCGTGCAATCACATCAAGCCATTTGGCGTCTTCCTGGGCAATCGGCAGAAAATCGCTGCGTACCGCATTGATGGCGCGGGTGACCAGAGAGGACGGGACCGGGAGCGACGGGAGCGCATCGCTTCTGAGCACCACCTCACGCAACAGCCGCAGCATGTCGCGGATCTGGCCGCCGGACATTTCGATCAGGCGATCGATCGACTCATTCGCGGCTTCCGGTGCCGCACCAAACAGGCGCTGCAATCCCGCATCTTCGAGGCGACGGCGGACCAGCCGGCGATAGGCCGCCCAGGCGAACTCGTCCGGCGACCGCTCAGGGTCGTTCCGCCACAGATGCACCGCCGGCAGTGTCTCGACGCTGACCTGCCGCGCCCCAAGAAAGCTGAGCCACGGCGGGACGGTATAGATGACGTGGATATACTGGAGCCTGAGCAGGTCGATTTCGATCGAAAAGATCCGTTCGACACTGCGGATGACGTCTTCTTCCAATCCCAGTGCGCCACGCATCTGTTCCAGCTGGTCGAAAATGAACACGATCTTTGTGTCGGGTCCCTTGGCACGGCGGATGAGGCGCACCCCCTCGGCGAAGAAGCTGTTGACCTCGTCCTTGAATTCCTTCGGTCGAGTCCCGAATGCCTTCTTCACGTTCTGACGAAATGCCGAATCGCTTTTGAGTTCGAATTTCAGATCAATC
>JAXDMU010000195.1:0-11497 GCA_034665905.1 Aliidongia sp.
GATTACCAGCCGCAAGTGGCGGACTATACCAGGATACCGGAACAGGACCGCGTCGCGACCGCGCGCAAGCTGATGATTGAGGCCGGCTACCCGCCGGACAAACCACTCCGGCTGACCGCGACCTATCTGACCAGCCGTGGGGGCAAGAAGCGTCTACAGGCGATTGCCACGATGTGGAAACAAGCGCTCGGCGTGGAGTTGACGCTCCAGAATCATAGCTGGCAGGCGTTTCTTTCAATTTTAAAGAGTGGCAATTTCCAGCTGTGCTCGGAATGGGGTGTCGGCGACATCGTCGATCCCCTGGAATTTCTGAGGGGTTATCGATCGACCAGCGATGAAATCGATCGGGCCGGCTATCACAATTCCGCCTATGATGACCTGCTCGCTGCGGCCGAGGCCGAACCGATGCCAAGCCGGCGCACGCATTTGCTGGAACAGGCGGAGCGTTTGCTGCTGAACGATACGCCGCTGATCCCGATCGCTAACCACCTGATCGGAATCCTCGTCAACGCGCGCGTCACCGGCTGGCGCGACAACATTATCTCGCTTCACCCGTCACGCTATCTCGGGATCCAGGCACCGAAATAAGCCCGTGACACGCTAGCCGAGCGGCGTCGCCTTGAGCAAATGATAGGTATGGCCGATCGCGGTACCGGCGTCGATCGCACGGCGCGCCTCCCGTGCCGAAAGCCGCCAGGGCGCCAGCATCGATTCAAGCAAACCGCCCGGCAGATGCTCGTCGCCATGCAGGCTTTCCCGCGCCTTGTCGAAATCGTAGAAATCGAAAAGGACATCGTCGCCCTCGGCAGCCGCAAAGGCCGCGACCAGGTTCGCCTCGTCGATCGGCCGTTCCAGCCCGCTGACCACCTCTTCGAAGCGCACGCCGGCCGCGGCGGCCAGACGATCGAACAGCCCGTAATAGAATCGGCCGCCCAGGAGAAGCAGCGCGACACCGCCCGGCGTCAAGGCGCCGCACACCGAGCGCAAAAAACGATAGGGCAGCCCGAGCAGATAGCCATTCAGCATTTCATCGTCCCCGGTTCCCGAAACCGGCGGATAGGGCGCGCCTGTTGCCGCATCGGACGGTGCGGCGTCCACCAGATTTGCATAGACGATATCGACCTTCCGCCCCGCCATCGCCAGGGGCGCATGGACAGCGCCGGAAAACGCCTCGACCGCGATCGGCGTATCGATGTTGCCGCGGAGGTTGGCAACCGCCAAATCCCGTGTCACCGAATCTGGATCCGTGACCACGATGCTGTCGAGATCCTTGAAAATATGAGCCGCACCGATCGCTTCGACCCCGCTGCCGGCCCCAACCATCGCGAAGCTGCGCCGCGGACGATCGGCCGCCCGCAATTGTTCGTCCAGAATGGCGAAACCGCGAAACACCCGCCTTATGCGCGCGGCCTCAGCGCCCAGCCCACTCTTCCGCAGACGAGAGTCGGGCAGAACTTCAATCCGCCGCCCGGCATAGGGCGTGAAGAGAGAAGAGATATCGAGATCATGGGCCGTGAGTATGCTCTCGTCCATCGCGTCCATTCCTTGACCACAGTGGATTTTGACACGCCAAAATGGACTAATCAATGGTCACGCCCGCTGAACGGGTGGACCTCCCGGGCGCCGGCTCATTCAGACGGCGTCGTGACTTCGATCAGAAACGGTTGGCGATTCAGCAGCGCTTGGCGCAGTGCGGCGGCAAAAGCCTCGGCGGAGGTGACAGCGACGGCATCGACGCCGTAACCCTTGGCGATCGAGCAGAAATCGATCCCCGGTACATCCATACCCGGCACATTGTCGTGCGCCCAAGCTGAACGAGGCAAAAAATCCGGCCAGCTCGGCCACCGGGGTCGGACGCGGCGGCGCCTGGGGCATCGGCCGGTCACTTTGGGCGAGGTGTGATCGACACCGGCGATGTCCCGATTACTCTGGTTCAAGGCTGCGAGGCCAATTCGCAAGTGTCGCGTTTCGTGGCCGAAAAGGGCCCCGGCGTACAGCATGTTGCGTTCAGCACGCCTGATCTGGGAAGTGGTGTCGAGCGGTTCAAGATTCTGGGCTGTACACCCGCCGTTCCGGTCATCGAATCAACGACGCCTCGATCGAGCGGCTCTTCATGGAATTCGCGGAGCGTGACTTGTATTAAACAGCGCCGACGGAGCAGATTTTACGGCCATATCCGGCCGATGCGAAGGCCGACAGATTTCTGCCGGCCTTCTTATTGGGAGTGCGTCAGCGCCCGCTTACGACAGATGCGCTTCGCTTTGGGCCTGCGTGATCTTCTTCAGCAACGACGACAGCAACCCGTCGAAGCCGGCTTGCTGAAACACCGCGGAAAACTCTGAACGGCGCTGCGCCAGTTCGCTGATCGTACCGGTCAGGAAGACATCGACGATTTGCCAGCGGCCCTCATTTTCGTGAGTCATGTAATTGAGCGCGATCGGCTCGCCATCCGATTTGACGAGCTGCGTCTGCACCAAGACCGCCGGCCCCACCGGCTTTGCGCCCAGGGTTTGGAAATTTTCCCCGGAATAGCCGTCAAATCGACGGGCATAGGTCGAGGTGATGAATTTTCCGAACGCGGCGGACAATTGGTTTTGCTGATCTTGCGACAGGGTCGCCCAACCGGGTCCCACGGCGATCCGCGTCATGTAACTGATGTCGAATGCCTGCTGGACGACCGGCGCCAGCTCGGTATAGCGGCCTTCATAGCCCAATTGCTTGGCATGACGCATCACATCGAGCAGAGATTGATCGAGTTTAGTCACCATGGCCTGCGGCGGGGCCGGTGCGTCGTCGGCACGGACGGTGCCAACGGCGCCGAGCCCGACCATCATGGCCACCCCCAGCGTCCGCAGAGACAAACCGTACCGCATCGAATTCGCCATCATCAGATCCTTTCGATAGTGCACCCTCGCAGCGGCGGCGTCGGGCTTCCGTCCGTCTAACCACGCAACACCGGCCGAATAACAATCCTCCTCATCGATCGGGTAACCCGGTAAGGAAGGCGATGCGCTGAACATGGGAACAGGAATAGCCATGTTGCACTGCAAGAGCCGTGACGGTTTCGCGTGGCAGCCTCGCATAGGCCTCTGTATCGCCGCCTTGGCGATGGGGCTTTGCTTTTTCCGCCATCCTGCCGGTAAAGTGATGCTGTGACGTCAGGAGATTATTCCCAGCAATGACCCGCGGTGAGCTGTTTCCTCCGATCGAGCCCTATCGATCCGGCCTATTGGCGGTTGATCTGGCTCACAATATTTACTGGGAGGAATCCGGCAATCCGTCGGGCGTTCCGGTGCTTTTTCTCCATGGCGGGCCGGGCTCCGGCGCGACGCCGGTCCATCGCCGCTTTTTCGACCCGCATTTTTACCGCATCGTCATCTTCGACCAGCGGGGCGCCGGACGATCGAGGCCGCTGGGCTCGGTGATCGACAATACGACGGCCCATCTGGTTGGCGATATCGAGACGTTGCGTCGCATGCTGGGCATCGATGCGTGGCTCGTGTTCGGCGGTTCCTGGGGATCGACCTTGGCGCTGGCCTATGGCGAATCCCATCCCGAGCGGTGCCGCGGCTTCGTCCTGCGCGGGATCTTCCTGTGCCGCAAGAGCGAGGTCGACTGGTTCATCTACGGCATCGCCACATTGTTTCCCGAGGTCTGGCGCGAATTTTCCGAGTTTCTGCCGGAGGCCGAGCGCGGTGACCTGCTGGAGAATTACTATCGCCGGCTGACCGACCCCGATCCCAAGACCCATCTGCCGGCCGCCCGCGCCTGGAGCCGGTATGAAGGCGCCTGTTCGACGCTGCTACCCAGTCCCGACACGGTGGCCGTGTTCGGCGAGGATCGCGTCGCCTTGGCGCTGGCACGCCTCGAAGCGCATTACATGAAACACGGCATCTTCATGCCGGAAAACGCACTGCTCGACGGCATTGAGCGGCTGCGTGGCATTCCAGCCTTCATCATCCAGGGCCGCTATGATGTGATCTGCCCGATCGTCACGGCCGACGCACTCGCCCGCGCCTGGCCCGAGGCCAAATACATCATCGTGCCAGATGCCGGGCATTCGGCGATGGAGCCGGGCCTGCGCGCCCAGCTTCTGGGCGCAGTCGAGCGGATGAAGCGTATCCTGCGTCAGCCCCGTTAAGCCAAGGCGCGCCTATCGCACCACACCGTCGAGCCAGCCGAGCAGATCCGCCGTCACCTCGTCGCGGTTGGTCTCGTTGAACAATTCGTGCCGCGCCCCGGCGTAGAAGCGGTGGCTGACGCGAGTCAATCCGGCCACCCGATAGGCGCCGATCAATTGTTCCAGCCCCTTGGTATTGCCCGTGACCGGATCGAGGCTGCCGGCGATCAGATGGATCGGCAGGTCTTTGGGAATCCGCGCCTGCAACGCCGGCCGCGCGATCAGGCTCAGCCCGCCGAGCAGATCGAGCCAGAGCTGGGTGGTGGAGGAACCCCCGCAACGCGGATCGGCGATGTATTCATCGACTTCGGCCGGATCGCGGCTTAGCCAATCAAACGGCGTGCGCGCCGGTTCGAAAGCCCGGTTGAACGCACCGAAGCCGAGCCGATCGAGCAGCGGGCTGCGGCCGTGCGGCCCCAGGCGCAGCCGCTCCAGCCGGGCGATGAGGCGAGCGACCGCCGCCATCGCCGGCGGCTTGCCGCTGGAGCCCGACAGCACGACGCCGGCCAAGACGTCGCCATGGTGCTCGATGAAATTCTGCGCCAGGAACGAGCCCATGGAATGGCCGAGCAGCACGACCGGACTATCGGGATGCTCGGCGGCGATCCGCCGATTGACCGACCACAGATCGCCGACGCATTTGGCCCAGCCATCCGAGGCGGCGAAGAAGCCCCGTTCCTCGGGCGATTGCGCCGTTCGGCCATGCCCGCGATGGTCGCTGGCATAGACCGCATAACCCGCCCCGGTCAGCGCCGCAGCGAGCCGAGCATAGCGGCCACTATGTTCGGCCAGGCCATGGGCAATCTGAATGACGCCGCGCGGCGCGGTCACGGGCTGCCAGCGTCGGACATAAAGCGCCGCGCCATCGGCAGCATTCTCGATAAACTCGGCCGTATCCACCTAATACCCCCCGCGGATCTCCAATGCCGCTCAAGGCTAGCGCGAAAAGCCCGTTTGGGCACGCGTTGGATGCGTATCCCGCAGAAATTCGCAAATCCCAGGGAACATATTGCGGGCGTTGTCGTTCGGCGAAGAGGCACCGGAGTCGGTCCTGCCGGCGCGGGGAGAACGTCCCGTCGATGTCATGTCCCAAAAGCGGGCTTTTCCACGAGCGGAGTGTCGATTGATGCCGTTGCGATGGCCCTTTTCGATCAAGCCGGTTCGACCGACGGCGGACGAGCACGTGTTATCCAGTGCGCGTGCCGAATTCATCGCAGCGGAAGCCGCGCTCGACTTGGCGCGCACCCACTATCTGCGGCTGCGGAATTCTCGGCAGCCCACGATGCTGCGGCTTCACCAAAGCGCACTCGATCACGCGCTGCACCGCTATCACACCGCGCGCCATGTCCTGCGCGCGCTCGAACAGACGCAGATCACCACTCTCGGCCCCTGGCGGTCCCCGACAGATCGGGCCGCGAACGAGGGGCCCTACGACTCCGAAGCGTGATGGACGATGCTTAACGCCTGCCCCATCGCAACCGGCACCCGCAATATCGCGTCGTCGGCACGAGCGGGCGCGGCCGTCCAGCGTTCGATCACCATCGCCAGTTCGTCCGGGTCGATTGGCTTCGTCACCAGATCCTGCATCCCGGCCGCGAGGATCTCGGAACGGACTTTCGTCATGGCATGGGCCGTCACCGCGACGATCGGAACCAGGCTTCTGCGCCCGCCGGCCCGCCGGATCTCCTCGGTCGCTTCCATGCCACCCATGCGGGGCATCTGGAGATCCATCAGAATGAGATCGAAATCATCTTCCAGCGCAGCGGTGCTGGCGTCGTAGCCATCCCCGGCGACGACCGTGCGATGGCCCATCTGGGCGACCATCGCCACGATGATCGCCCGATTGATTTCATTGTCCTCGGCAACCAGGATGTGCAACCCGCCCGCGACCGCCCGTTCCGGCCGCAACGCCCAGCGCTCGCCTTCGGCCGGCAATACCGCCCCGGCGATATTGAGCACCCGGCACAGCGAGCCAATCAGCGTGGTTCGGCTCACGGGCTTTGCCATGAACGCATCGAATCCCACCCGCCAAGTCTCGTCGGTCGGGTTGGGCAAACCGACCGCGGTGGCCAAAATCAGTTTCGTCGGTGCGAGACAGGGGCGCGCCTGAATTTTCCGCGCCAGTTCGACGCCGCCGACCCCCGGCATCTGCTGATCCAGAATGGCGGCATCAAAGGGCTTGCCCGCATCGGCCGCCGCCTGAAGTGCTGCCAGAAACGCGTCGCTATCGGCCACGGCCAATGTTTCGATCCCGCAAAATTCCAACTGACGGGCCATCGCCCGGCGGTTGATCGGCGCATCGTCGATAATGATGACCCGGCGCCCGTGCAGCGACGCCGCTTGGGTGATCGGGTCGCCCTTCGGTATCGGTGCCGGCTCGAGCGGCAGCGTGAACCAGAAGCGAGTGCCCTCGCCCAGCGCGCTGGTCACGCCAATCTCACCGCCCATCCGTTCGACCAGACGCTTGGAAATCGCCAGACCCAGCCCGGTGCCGCCGAACCGGCGGGTAATCGAATTGTCGGCCTGATTGAATTTCTGGAACAATTGGCTCCGCACCGCCTCAGACATGCCGATACCGGTGTCGGTAATACTGAATTCCAGGAATTGGCTTCCATCCTGCCGCGGTCGCGGCAGGATCTCGAGCAATATATGACCGTACGCGGTGAATTTCACCGCATTGCCGACCAGATTGATCAAGATCTGGCGCAGACGGGTCGGATCGCCCCACAGCCAGTTCGGCACCGCCGGATCGACGATGCCGGCAATCTCCAGCCGTTTCTGGCGTGCCGTGACGGCACATGAATCGAACACCGCCTCGATCACGTCTTCAAGATCGAAATCGACCCGCTCGAGTTCGAACTTGTCGGCTTCGAGTTTGGAAATATCGAGAATATCGTTGACGATGGTCAGCAGCAAATCCGCCGAAACCTGGATGCTGCGGGCAAATTGCCGTTGCCGCTCGTCCAACTTGGTGCCGAGCAACAAGCCGTTCATGCCGATGATCCCGTTCATCGGCGTCCGAATTTCATGGCTCATATTGGCGAGGAAATCGGATTTGGCCCGATTTGCCGCCTCCGCTTCCTTCAACGCGGCCCGCAGCTGAAAATGCGTGTCGGCGAGCGAACCGGCCAGCGCCAACGTGATGATGAAGATCGTCACTGGCGCAATCGTAAAGGCGAGCAGGTCGGGCGCAATGACTTGATCGGGTATGATAACGGCCGGATCGGGAATGAGGGTCAGTGCGGCCATGCCGGTGAAATGCCCGCCGCAAATCGCGAGCACGAGGAGCAAAGCGCCGGCCGTCCGGTACCGCCAGCCGGCCTTACGCAACAGAACGCCGAGTGCAATGGTCGCAACGGAGGCCGTGATGACGACCGACGCGACCATGAAGCGGGCATCCCACTGGAATTCGGCAGGCGCCCGCAACGCCCCCATTCCAACATAATGCATGCCGCTGATCGCACCGGCGAACAATACGCCGCTCAGCCAGGGCGACGAATAGCGAAGTGCGACCAGAATGCCGAGCCAGGCAAACCCGACCGAAACCGCCAGCGAAAACGCGGTCAGGCGGATGTCGTAGGCCAGCGGCAGTCCCGGCCGATAGGCCAGCTCTGCGATGAAATGGGTGGTCCAGATACCGCCGCCGAATACGATAGCAGCCACCGTCGACAGCAAGACCAGTTTGCCGCCCTGTGTCTCCCGACCACGAACCATGAGATATGCCGTCGCGATGCACGCAAACAGACAAACAATCACCGCCAGCAGAGCGAGCTGGAAGTCGTGCTGTGTAGTAAGACAACCATAGATACGTAGCATAACGCATCATCGTCCGCGGGGGCACAAAACTCCGTGGAACATAACATAGTAGAGGCGTGTCACGGGTGGTTATTTGCTTTCCGATCTTAACTGATCACCTACGCCGAATAACAGTTGTCCGGCGATTTCCGCGCTACCGCTCGGGCAATGTGGGTCGCGGGGCACATGAATTCGGTAGAAGCGGGTGCGTGTGCATTGTAAGTCAACGGGCTGCCGCCGGGCCGGCACCTAGCTCGCGCAATTTCTTCAACCTCTGCGCCTCCGGGTGCGTCCGGCCGACCCAGGCTACGGCATCCAAAATGCCGGCCGTTGCGCAACACGGCGTTGAGCCGGGCAGCGGCGACTCGGCGGAACAGGCCGCGGCAGCGGGGATGGACCAACCCACCTGCGGCTTTCAGCGTTACCAATCAGCGGTTTCGAGCCGATTGGGATCTAATTCTGCCCGATCGCAACCGGCGCCCGCAGCAGGGCTCGTTCCGCACCGGCGCTCTTGGCCGTCCAGCGTTCGATGACCCGCGCCAGTTCGTTCGGATCGATGGGTTTCGTCACCAGATCCTGCATACCCACCGCAAGGATCTCGGAACGGACCGTCGTCATGGCATGGGCCGTAACGGCGATGATCGGAACCTCGCTTCGCCGTCCGCCCGCTCGCCTTATCACCTCGGCCGCTTCCATGCCACCCATCCGGGGCATCTGGAGATCCATCAGAATGAGGTCGAAGTCCTCCTCAAGGGCGGCCGTAGTTGCCTCGAAACCATTCTCCGCGACCAGCACCCGATGGCCCAGTTGTTCGACCATCGCGGTGATGACCACCTGATTGATCTTATTATCCTCGGCGACCAGGATGCGCAATCCGTCCCCCGGCGCCCGACCCGGTCCCGACGTCTGGCGCTCGCCCTCGTCCGACAACGCCGCCCCGGCAATATCGAGCACCCGGCCCAACGAGTGGATCAGCCCGGCCTTGCTGACCGGCTTTGCGACGAATGCATCAAAGCAGCCCCACCAAGATTCAGGACTCAGATCAGGCTGGCCGACCGTCACGGCCAGAAGCAGTTTCGTCATGGCAAGACGAGGGCGGCCCCGGATCTTCCGGGCCAGTTCCACGCCGGTGATCCGCGGCATCCGCTGATCGAGGATCGCGGCATCGAAGGGCTTGCCCATATCCGCCGCCGCTTGAAGCGCCTCCATGAGACTGTCGCCGTCAGCCACGGCCACGACATCGATTTCGCAAGCTTCCACTTGGCGCATGAGCGCTTGCCGGCTGATGGACGCCTCGTCGACAATAATGACCCGACACCCACGCAGCGATGCCGCGGGAGCGGTCGCATCGCATTTCGGCGTCGATGCCCGGTCGAGCGGCAGCGAAAACCAAAAGCGACTACCCTCGCCCACGGTGCTGGCCACGCCGATCTTCCCGCCCATCCGCTCGACCAGACGCTTGGAAATCGCGAGTCCCAGCCCGGTGCCACCGAAGCGACGGGTCGTTGAATTGTCCGCCTGATTGAATTTTTGAAACAAATTCGCACACACCGCATCGGACATGCCTATCCCGGTATCCGTAACGCTGAATTCCAAGAATTGGCTTCCGTCGCCCTGCACTCGTGATGCAACCTCCAGCAGCACATGGCCGATGGTGGTGAATTTCACCGCATTGCCCACCAGATTGATCAGCACCTGACGTAGGCGGGTAGGATCACCGCACAGCCATGTCGGCATCGCCGGATCGACGATAGCGGCGATTTCCAACTGCTTTTGACTGGCGGTAACGGCGCAGGAGTTGAACACGACCTCGATCACGTCTTCCAGATCGAAATCAACCCGTTCGAGTTCGAGTTTGTCGGCTTCGAGCTTGGAAATATCGAGGATGTCGTTGACAATGGTCAGCAGCAAATCTGCCGAAACCTGGATGCTGTGCGCGAATTGCCGTTGCCGGTCGTTGAGCTTGGTGGCGAGCATCAAGCCGTTCATGCCGATGATCCCGTTCATCGGCGTGCGGATCTCATGGCTCATATTGGCGAGGAAATCGGATTTGGCCTGATTTGCCGCTTCGGCGTCCTTCAGTGCCGCTCGCAACTGAAAATGCGTGTCGGCGAGCGAGCAGGCGAGCACGAGGGTGATGATCAGGATCGTGACCGGCGCAATCATGAAGGCGAGCAATTCCGGGGCGATGACCTGCCGCGGTATCGCTACGTCCGGATCGGGAACGAGAGACAGCGCGGCCATGCCGATGAAATGTGCGCTGCAAATCGCCAGCACCAGCAGCGCAGCGCCGGCCGCACGATGCCGCCAGCCGGTATTGTGCGCCAGGGTGCTCGATGCCGCTATCGCCACCAGGATAGTGACGACCAGCGAAGCAAGCACAAAGCTGAAATCCCACTGGAGATCCGCCGGTGCGCGGAGCGCCGCCATTCCGACATAGTGCATGCTGACGATCGCAACGCCGAGCAACGCGCCGCCTAGCCCCGGTGCGGCGTAGCGAAGAGCCGCGAGCATGCCCAGCCATGCCAGCCCGATCGCAACCGCCAACGAAAGCGCCGTCAGGCCGATATCATAGGCCAGCGGCAGCCCCGGTTGATAGGCCAGTTCCGCAATGAAATGGGTGGTCCAGATGCCGCCGCCGAATACCGCGGCCACGACCGCCGCCAGCAGGTGGAGCTTGCCGCGCCGGGCCGCTTCCTGGCCGCGAACCATCAGACTCACCGTCGCGAAGCAGGCTAACAGGCAAACAATTACCGCCAGCAGAATAAGCCGGAAATCATGTTGTGTTGTGAGGCAGCCGTAGATGCGCAACATAACCCATGGTCACACCTAATATCATAACGCTTGGTAAAATATTATCTGTTACATTCCGATATCTCGATTATTTATTTTCTCATTTCAACCGAGAAGAAACGTTATCAATATAGGGTATTAGTTGTTTAAATTTCAGTACCACAGCTTGGGCAATGTGGATCGCGGGGTACACGAACCCGGTAGAAGCGAGTTTCGAGTGCATTGTAAATCAACAGGTTGCCGCTTAGGCCGGAACCCAATTCCAGCAATTCCTTCAGCACTTCGGCCGCCTGGAGCGTACCGATGACGCCTGCGACGGCGCCCAAGATGCCGGCCTCGGCGCAGCGCGGTGTCGAACCGGGCGGCGGGGACTCAGGAAACAGGCAACGATAACAGGGATGGTCCCGCCCGGCATGCGGCTTGAAGGTCGAGAGTTGCCCTTCGAAACGCAGCAGCGCACCCGAGACCAGCGTCGTGCCGGCGCGCACGCATGCGTCATTGACCAGATAACGGGTGGCGAAATTGTCCGAGCCGTCGGCGACGATATCGTAGGCCCCAACCAGACGATCGACATTCTGCGCCGTCAGTCGCTCGTCGTGCAACTCGACCCGGATATCGGGGTTGAGGGCGCCGATCGCGAGACCGGCGCTCTCGGTCTTGCGGCGGCCGAGCCGAGAGGTCGCATGGATGATCTGACGCTGGAGATTGGACAATTCGACCGTGTCGTCA
>JAXDMU010000196.1:0-4575 GCA_034665905.1 Aliidongia sp.
CATGCGCCATCAATCGTCGGCCCAAACCCTTGCCGTGGCTCTCCGGTCTTACGGCAACATTTTCGATCCAAAGATGGTCCGAATTTAGCATCGTCTCGATCAGCCCAACAATGCCGCCATCGACCAACAAAATATCGATCTGATGTTGTCTGACGGCACGTTCATAATCGGCCTTCATCGGCATCGGTTCGCGACCGAGAATTGGAACCCACTTCGAGTATGCGGCGCGTACCAAGTCTCGAACCGTGTCCGCGTCCCACGGATTGGCGGATCGAAATTCCATAACTGGCGCCGAAGACGGGGCGATTTCCGTGATACCTGTCATGGTTACCCCGCCGTCTTGAACCGCGCCGCCAACGCCTCGGCATGGCGCGCCAGCAGCCCGACATCCGAGCCGACTGCGATGAAGACGCAGCCCAGTTCGAGATAATGATGCGCTAGCGCGTCGTCCGCCGTCAGGATGCCGGCGGGTTTGCCACAGGCGCGGATGCGCTTGATCGCATCGTCGATCGCCGCCCGCACGGTCGGATGCTCCATCTGGCCCAGATAGCCCATATCGGCCGAGAGGTCGCCCGGCCCGATGAACAGGCCGTCGATCCCGTCGACCGCCGCGATTGCCTCGATATTCTCGACACCCAGCGCGGTTTCGACCTGGACTAGGACGCAGAGTTCCTCCTCGCAGCGCTGGGCATAATCCTCGACCCGGCCGTAGAGCGAGGCGCGGGCACCGCCGGCGAAGCCGCGCACGCCCTTGGGTGGATAGCGCGTCGCGGCGACCGCGTCCCGCGCCTGGTCGGCGGTTTCGACATAGGGGATGAGGATTGTCTGCGCCCCGATATCGAGATAGCGCTTGATCGTCACCCGGTCGTTCCACGGCACGCGCACGACCGGGTGGGCCGTGCCGCCTTTCGCGGCTTGAAGCTGGCTTAGGATCATGGGCAATTCGCTGGGCGCGTGCTCGGTATCGAGCGTCAGCCAGTCGAACCCGGCGCCGCCCAGGATTTCGACGGTGATGTGGCTCGACAGCATGCTCCACAGCCCGATTTGCGGCGTGCCGGCCGCAATCGCGTGCTTGAACGGGTTGACGGGCAACTGCATGATTTTCTCCATTCTCAGGAATCGACGAGGCGGTCGAGCGTCCCGTCGCTCCAGGCCGCATCGGCGGCCGCGTCGATCCGGCCGATGACGGCCTCGGCGTCGGGGAAGTTCGTGCGCAGGCCGAAACGCCATTCGGTGATCGACCAATCGACCGGCCGCACCGCCAGCACCTCGCCCAGCCCCTGGGCGACGATCACCTGCTCGGCACTGTATTGCGTCATATAGATAAAATCGCCGCGCCCGGCGGCAACGCCTTGCAATCCCGATTCCTGCGACTGCGACATGGTGACGAACGGGCCATAGGTCGCAGCGCGGTTGGCCATCGTCTCGTTGTTGCGCAGGATCACCATCCTAAGCGGCCGCAATTGTTCGAGTGCCGTGGCGCTTTCCACCTGGGACCGGGCCGGGTTGTCGTGGCGATAGACGATCACCGCTTTCAAGCGCAGCAAGGGTGCGGGGGTGACGACGAACCGGTCGCGCAGGCTGTGGCGGAAATTGGTGAATAGCGCGTCATTTTCGTTCGACAGCACGCTCTGGATCGCGCGTTCGGTCGGTAAGCGCACATAGATCAGGCGGCAGCCCGCGCGGCGGACGGCGATTTCCTCCAGCACGCGAAGCGCCAGACCGCTTGGCGGCAGCCAGAACGGGTCCCGTCCGTCATGGCATGCGATCCGCACCGGCATTTCGGTCCGTCCCGGTACCGGCAGCAGGACCGCGCCGAGGCCGAGCAGCATGGATCGCCGCGCTATCATCGCCAACTCAATCGAGGAAGAGATCGGGATAAAGCGCATGGCCCGGGGCCACGGCGTACCCGTCGAGATCGGTGATCCCGGCCCGCGCCAGCACCAAATCATCGATCAGGAATTGGCCCGTCCGGTCGCGGCTCGGCGTGGTCAACACATGCCACGCTGCATCCGCCATGATCTCCGGCTTGCGGCAGCCTTGCATGTCGAGGCCGGGGATCATCTGCAAGGCCGCGGTGGCGATGGTGGTGCGCGGCCACAGCGCATTGACTGCGACGCCGTCGCGCCGGAATTCCTCGGCCATGCCCAGCACGCACAGGCTCATGCCGTATTTCGCGATGGTATAGGCGACATGGGGGGCAAACCATTTGGCATCGATGTTGAGCGGCGGCGACAGCGTCAGGATATGCGGGTTTTCGGCCTTGAGCAGGTGTGGCAGGCAGGCCCGCGAGGTGACATAGGTGCCGCGGGTATTGACGTTCATCATCAGATCGAAGCGCTTGGCCGGCGTCGCCAGCGTGCCAGTCAGGCTGATCGCACTGGCATTGTTCACGCAAATATCGAGGCCGCCGAACTGCGCGACCGTCCGCGCCACCGCAGCCTCGACCGCTGCCTCGTCGCGAATATCGACCTGAAGCGGCAGCGCCTTGCCGCCGGCCGCCTCGATCTCTGCCGCAGCCGTGTGGATCGTGCCGGGCAGCTTGGGGTTAGCCGCCGCCGTCTTGGCGGCGAGCGCGATGTTGGCGCCGTCGCGTGCGGCCCGCAGCGCGATGGCCAACCCGATGCCGCGACTGCCGCCGGTGATGAAAAGCGTCTTGCCCGCCAGCGTGGTCATGATCGCCGCCTTTACGATGTGCCGGTGGTGCAGCCTAACCCGGATCGCGTTCAGGCGCCATGCGGGACATCGGGAGAATGGGCTTGCGTCGCGGCCGGTGCGCGTGGAACATCCGGCCGGAAAACCGACGCGCCGACTATTGAGGCGGCACAAGCATGTTCGCAGTGATTCTGGGCGTGGCCCTTACGGCGTTTCTCTATGGCGGGCTCGGCGAGCGCCTGCCCGACCAGCATGGGCTGGTGCCGGACTGGGTCGAGGCGGTCTCGGTCGGGCTGGTCTTCACGCTTGGTGCGCTGCGCGGTTCCTGGTCCATCGCCGCGCGGTGGCTGCTGCCCTTTCCCAGCTTCCTGTTGTTTCTCAGCATTCTCACCGATCGGCATCCGCCGATGCCATTCTTCGTTTCGTTCATTTTCGCGCTGTTCTACGCGCTGTTTATCACCGCCTATGCCGCCTATGCGGCCGAGAAGCCACGGTAACGCGGGGCGATCAGCGGCAGAGCAAGGCCTGCGCCTGTCGCTGATCGGGTTCGGTGAACGCCGCATTCTCCGCCAGATAGTCGCAGGCCCGGCGGCCGGCACTGTCGCGGTCCTGCGGCTGGGCACCGTGATCAAGCAGCAGTGTGATCAGCGCCGGGCGAGCATGGGACGCGGCATACATCAGGGCGGTCCGGCCGCCGGTATGGATCTCGAACATCGGAACGCCGCCTTCGGCCGCGTTCCACGGGATGGTCGTGGCTTGCACAGCGGCCCCGGCATCCAGCAACCGCCGCGCGGTTTCCGGTTGATCGGCCTGCGCGGCCGCCATAAGCGGCGTCTTGCGCCAGGCATTCGCCTCGTTCGGATCGGCCCCGGCACCGAGCAGCAGCGACACGGTATCGGGGGCCTCGACCGCCGCCATCAAGGCGGTCTCGCCGCCGGCGCCGGCACTGTGGGCGTGGCCCGGCGTCAGGAACTCGTATTTGATGTAGTCGGCCAGCGCGTCGTCAGGCAGGCGGTTGAGCACGGCGCTGTGCAGGCTGCGGATCGGCCGTCCCGCTTCGAGATCGCCCGGCATCGGGGCGGTGGCGAAACGCTGCCGGTAATTCAGCAGGCTTGCGGGCGAGACCGCCTCGATCGCGGCACTGCCGGCATAGGCGCCGATTGTATGGTCGAGCGTTTCGAGCAGCACAAGCTCCGCCGCCTGACCGGCTTCGCCCGGCGATAGGCCCTCGATTGCCGTGAAGGCAACGATCAATTCATCCTGGGCCGGGCGCAGCAGCGCCACGAGCTTGCGGTACAGAGTCTTGCTCGGCAAGTCGCGCTCGGACCAGGCAAAGAGTGCGTCGAGTGTGGCATCCTGGCGGCGATGGAGCCAGCCGGCCCAACCGCCCTTTTGCACTTCCGCCGTTCCGACCAGCGGCATGTTGAGCAAGCTCCAGCGCTGCTCCGCTTCGAGCAGATGGGCCTCGCGCCGATCGTTCGAATCGAGCGCTTCGGGCGGCATGCCCCGCACCGCTTCGAGGATGGCACTCAGGGCCGTGAAACTCGGCAGCGCGTCGAATTCGCCATGGGCGGGCGGCCGCAGATAGGTCTTGTAGAGGCAGCGCGGCTCGACCCGACCCGGTCCCAGTATCTCGAAAACCCCGGCATAGGAGGATTCGCCGATTGCGGCCGGCGCATAATAGCCCCAGGGTTCGGCGACCAAGGCGAGCAGACGATTCTCGTAGCGCACGACATCGATCGCGGCGAAATCCTTGGCGTCGGAGGTCGCGAGCGAGAAACGTCCACCATGATTGGGCTGGGCCTTGATCCAGTCGATGAACGCGGTCTGGTCGAGCGCCGGCTGCGCGCTGTCGCCGATCAGGAGTGCGCGGGCGCGTGGCTGATAGCTTTGATCCGGGCCGCCCTCATAGCGCGTCAC
>JAXDMU010000197.1:0-3371 GCA_034665905.1 Aliidongia sp.
ACCGCTGACGCTCCATCGCCGCTCATCGCAACCCGGCCCCGCTGGTCGGCAGCCCGCCTGACGGCGGGCCGCCGACTGCGCAAGGCCGGGCCGCTCACCGGCAATGGTGCCGCCTCCCGGCATCCGCTCAAGCGAATTCCATCCTCGGATCTTGCGAGGAGATCATCACAGAGGGAAACCGCACCATGGAACTCATCCACATCGACCCCAAGCTTCTGTCTTCGGGACCGGTCGATCCCCGCCGAACGGCGGCACCGGCCCTGTCGGATCAGCAACTGGCTGTGAATATCGCGAAGGTCGGCCTGCTGCAACCGCCGCTCGCCCGCAGGACCGAAGACGGCGTCAAGATCATCGCCGGCCGCCGCCGGGTCGCCGCCTGCGTCAGTTTGGAGCGGCCTCTCATCCCGGTCCTCATCCTCGATGACGACACCTCCGACGATGCGATCCGCGCCCTATCGGAAAATGTCCAACGGCAGAATCTGGGTCCGGTCGATCAATGGCGCGCGATCGAGCAGTGCCTGTCCGAGCGCTGGACCGAAGAGGCCATCGCCGTCGCCATGGGGCTTACCGTCCGCACGATCCGCAAGCTCCGGCTGCTGGCCGGCATCCTCCCCGGAATTCTCGACCGCATCGCGATCGGCGACATGCCGAGCGAGCAATATCTGCGGACCATCGCGGCTGCAACGCGCGAGGAACAGGCCGCGGTCTGGAAGCGGCACAAGCCGACCAAAGGCCGGCCAACGGTGTCCTGGTTCCAGGTGGCGCAAGCCCTGCAAAAACACCGCATCAGCGCCGCCATCGCCAAGTTCGGGCCGGATGAGGAACAGGCCTTCGGCATCGTCTGGGAGGATGATCTGTTCGAACAGGCCGGCCAGGAATCCCGGTTCACCACCCAGGTGGATGCCTTCATGGCCGCCCAGCAGGCCTGGCTCGAAGTCAATGTGCCGAAGAACGGCGTCATCCTGGCGGTCTCGGACCATGGCGATCCCAAGCTGTCGCCGAAGGCCGAGCGGATCTACGGCAAGCCCAGCCGCGGCGACAGCGTGGGCTATCACGTCAACCTCCGGACCGGTGTGATCGAAGAGATCGCGTTCCGCCTGCGGGAGCGGGCCAGGAAGAGCGGCCGGGCAGGAACCGACCCAGCTTGTGTGGGGCACGCGCCACCACCCCGCCCGGACATCACCCAGAAGGGCAGGGCGCTGATCGGCGATATCCGCACCGAGGCGCTGCACCAGGCGATCAAGGAAGCACCGATCGCCGACGACACGCTGCTCGGGCTCCTGGTGCTGGCGCTGGCCGCCGCGAATGTCAGCGTCCACACCCCGCACGGGCATTACGGCACCGACCGCCGGGCCGTGGCCAATGGGCTGGTCGAGGGCGGCAAACTTACCGGCGACTCGAACCGTCTTCGTCAGGCCGCCCGCGCCATGCTGGTCGAGGTGCTGTCGTGCCGGGAGAACGCCAGCAATAGCGGCCTGCCGGCGCGCCTCTGTGGCGAAGCCGTCAATGCCGACGCCTGGCTGCCCAACATGGCGACCGAGGAATTCCTGTCGTGCCTGTCGAGGAGCGGCATGGAAAAATCCGCAGGCATCCACAAAATCCTGCCACGCCAGCGCGTCAAGGACACCCGTGCCGCGCTGATCAGCGATGTGGCGGGCGGCACCTTCATCCTGCCGGAGGCCCGCTTTGCGCTGACAGACGAGGAAGCGGCCGAGATGACCGCCGATTCTGCGGCAGGGCCGGCCGACGAGCAGCCCAAAGGGCTGAAGGAAGACGATGAGGATGCCGAGGGCGAATCGCTCGCCGAACCCGCATCCTGGCAATATGGGGAATCCGGTCAGGCGGTCGAGAACCGGCCGAGCGCCTAACCGTCGATAACGAAGTAGCGGCCATCGTCGCGCTCACCAGCATTCGACGGTGGCTGCCCACCGATCCCGCGTCAGCCTCTCAGGCCCGTCGGCTGAGGCACCGTGGCGAAATGGAGCACCGCTCAGTGATCCACCAAGATCGGGTCTGCCCAGGTGATGTTCATAAATTTGCCGACGCTGATCCGGTGTGCCTGCCGCACTTCAACAATGCCGAGATGGGCCAGTCTCGCTGGCCCTTCGGAAAGTTCAGGATGGGCGAGCAACATACGGATGGTCGCGAGACTTGCCGGATCGCGCCATATTGGCCAGTAGAACACGAATCCTGTACGCTCGTATCGCCCGCCCACGATCTGTAGCCGCACCCGCTCGCCACGCTGCACTGGGGTCACGGTCAGTACTGGCAAGCCAAGTGCTGCCAACCGATTCGCCCCGTGCTGAGTCAGCGATTTGTCGCTGGAGGGGTTATCTGCCTGCAACGCATAGCGCACGTCTTCGGCCGGATCCCAACGGAACGCTGGCGTCGGGTCCGATCTTGTCCAGGGCAGGAACAGAGCCTCTTGAAGAGTCTCGGCCGCCGATACAACCACTGCCTTTTTTCCCCGACCGCGCGGCGGTGGTGAATCCATTCTCGGCACATCAGCCAAGCGGTCGAGAAAATGCTGATGACCTTGGCCGAACAATAGGCAGAGGGGCGTCGCCTCGATTTTCCCCTCGTCTTGGGCCGCGTCACACATGAGAGCGCTCCACAAGTCGGCGCGCTCACGATCTTGCGTCTCCGCAACGTCCTGCAAGAGCGTGCGCGCCGTCTTTGCCGTATAGGTCAGGTCGCTCTGCCGCGGAGCGTCCATCCCGATCTCTTGCGAGAAATGATAATGCGCTGCGAGCTTAGCTGCCCCATCTGCCGCCGCAACACACACGGACTCGCGCGTTTGGGCGTCCGCCAAGACGAGCAACGGACGGACGGGCGGCTTTTCCAGATCCCAAGCGACGCGCGGCCGCCAGCAAGGTCGCGCAGCCGCCAATGCGCGAAGTAGGCCGAGCAGCGCGAGAAATGCGAGAAGGTTGTCCGGTTCGAGCCCATCGAGCCGGTGTCGAGTGTCGGGATGGGTCATTCTGCGGCCTTCGTGGTCGGTGCCGCACCGATCTCGGAAGCTCGGTGATCAGCGAGACGTATGAATGTCTCCAGCCGTGCGAGTCCCCAGATTCCATAACGCTCCTTCAGCGCCTCGAATATCCCGGCCCAGTCATATCCCTCGAACATGAAGGCGAGCGATTGCGGCCCGCACCCGCTCTCGAGTGCGCGAGCGTCACCGAAGACTGTCAGCAGGCCCTGACGGAGTTCGCCGTCCTTGGTATCGGTGTGCGGGAAGAATGGCCGGCCATAGCCGTGATGAGTGCCAATGAGCCAGAGCACGAGCATTCGATCGACGGCCCCCTCGAACTCCCGGTGCATCGCGCCGAGACGCACCGACAGGGCCTCGTGCCGCCAATGACGTGGTAATC
>JAXDMU010000198.1:0-3607 GCA_034665905.1 Aliidongia sp.
TATTGATCGAGAACTTCCGCGGCGGCGTGATGGAGCGCCTCGGCCTATCCTATGAGACGTTGAAGGCGATCAATCCGCGCCTGGTCTATGCCTCGATCCGCGGCTTTGGCGATAGCCGCACGGGCGACAGCCCCTATCTCGACTGGCCCGCCTTCGATGTCGTGGCCCAGGCCATGGGCGGGGTGATCAGCATCACCGGCGCCGATGCACAATCACCGACCAAGGTCGGTCCCGGCATCGGCGATATCGCGCCGGCCCTGTTCGCCGCCTTCGGCATTCTCGCCGCATTGCGCCATGCCGAGGCGACCGGGATCGGGCAATATGTCGATGTCGCCATGGCCGACAGTGTGCTCGCGGTGTGCGAGCGCATCATCTATACGCGCTCGGCCACGGGCCGCACGCCGGGGCCGGAGGGTAATCATCATCCCTCGCTCAGCCCTTTCGGGATTTTCCCGGCGAAGGATGGCTGGATCACGCTCGCCTGCCACGCCACGCCGTTCTGGTTGCAGCTTTGCGCCGCCCTCGATCTGCCGGCGCTGGCCGAGGAGCCGCGCTTCGCCACCCAGCCGGATCGGTCGGCCCATCGACACGAGATCGCCGGGTTGCTGGAGGCGCGCACCGCCCAATTGAGCAAGGCCGAACTGACCGCGCGGCTGGGCGGTGTCGTGCCGTTCGGACCGGTGCTCAATGCGGCCGAAATCATGGCCGATCCGCATTTTCGCCAAAGAGAAATGATCGTACCGGTGGCCTATCCCGAATTGGACCGCATTCTCGAAATCGCCGGCGTACCGGTACGGATGACCGAGACGCCGGGCGGCGTTCATCGCCGCGCACCGCGTCTGGGCGAACATACCGAGGCCGTGCTGCGCGAAGCGGGGTTTGGCGCCGAGGACATCACGAATTGGCTCGATGCCGGGACAATCAAGCAGGCACACGCACCGGAAGATCTGGGCCGCGGCTAGGCACGCGTATATGCTGGCCGCGAAACGATAAGGGGCACGCTCGATGATCACGCTCAGCGTCAACGGCAAAAAGCACGAGGTCGCGGTCGAGGATGATACACCGCTGCTGTGGGTGCTGCGCGATTCGATCGGGCTGACCGGCACGAAGTTCGGCTGCGGTGTTGCCGCCTGCGGCGCCTGCACCGTGCTGGTCGATGGCGAGGCCAAGCGTTCCTGTATGCTGCCGGTCGCGTCGGTCGGCGCGGCCGAGATCACGACGATCGAGGGCCTGTCGCCGCATCGCGGGCATATCCTGCAAAAAGCCTGGATCGCCGCCCAGGTACCGCAATGCGGCTATTGCCAATCCGGCATGCTGCTGGCCGCGGCGGCATTACTGAAACAGAACCCCAAACCGAGCGATGCGGATATCGACGCCGCAATCACCAATATCTGCCGATGCGGCACCTATCAGCGCGTCCGTCAGGCGATCCATATGGTGGCGGAGGCGGCACCATGAACCGGTCTCTCGACCTCGACCGGCGGCGCTTCCTGGCACTGGCCGGTGCCACCGGTCTGGTGCTGGGCGGCCATGGCGCGCTCCTCGACGGCATTGCGGCGGAGCCTGGTGCCGCAAAGTTCAATCCCTGGCTCGCGATCGATCGCGACGGTATGGTCACGCTGTTCTGCGGCCGATCCGAAATGGGCCAGGGCGCGTTTACCGGCCTCGGCCAGTTGCTGGCCGAGGAACTGGGCTGCGACTGGCAAAAGCTGAAAGTGGAAACGGGCCCGGCCGATTCGGCCTTCGTCAATATCTATGGCGGTGTGGAATTGCTGACCGAGGGGCACGGCGAGCCCGACCAGATGGGCGCCACCAAGAACTGGATTCTGACCAAGATCGCCAAGAATGTCAGCATGCAGTTCACCGGCGGCTCCAGCAGTGCGCGCGACGGCTTCATCCGGCTGCGCACAGTCGGCGCCACGGCGCGGGCGATGCTGATCGAGGCGGCGGCGCATGAGTGGGGCGTGACGGCCGGCGAATGCGTGACCGAGGCCGGAATCGTCACCCATCCCCGAACCGGGCGGCGACGCAGCTACGGCGATCTCGCCGCCGCCGCGGCCAAGCTCGATCCGCCGGGTGACGTGCCGCTGAAGCCGCGCGCGGATTGGACGCTGATCGGCCAGCCGGTGCCCCGGCTTGACGTGCCGGCCAAGACCGATGGCAGCGCGATCTTCGGCATCGATGTCCGGCGGCCGAACATGCTGTTCGCAACGGTCGCCCAGTGCCCGATCTTCGGCGGCAAGCTCCGGCGTTTCGACGCTGCGGCGGCGCTCGCACTGCCCGGCGTCAAGGCGGTGCGCGAAGTGCCGGGCGGCGTCGCCGTAGTCGCCGACACGACCTGGCATGCCCGCAAGGGGCTGCAAACGGTCGTGATCGAGTGGGATGAAGGCCCGAATGCCGGGCTCGATTCGGCGGCACTCGACAAGCACTATTTGGCCGCACTCGACGGCAAGCTCGACCGCGCTGCCGCGACCGGCGATGTCGAAACGGCGCTGAAGACGGCAAAACAGACGGTGACGGCCGATTACCATCTACCCTTCCTCGCCCATGCCGCGATGGAGCCGATCAACTGCACCGCCGAAGTCACCGAGACCGGCGTCGATGTCTGGGTTCCAACCCAGGCCCAGACCGGTGCCGAGAAGGCGGCGGCCGAGGCGGCCGGCATGTCCACCTCCAAGGTCCGCATCCATACCACGTTGCTCGGCGGCAGCTTCGGCCGGCGTGCCGAGGCGGATTTCGTGGCGCAGGCCGTAACGCTCGCCAAGGCAATGAAGCAGCCGGTCCAGGTGCTGTGGTCGCGCGAAGAGGACATGCAACATGATTTCTACCGGCCGATGGCGGTCAGCCGCCTGACCGCCGGGCTCGACGCTGCCGGTATGCCGGTGGCCTGGCGCCATCGCGTCGCGACCAATTCGATCTTCGCGCGGCAGTTCCCGCCGCTGCTCTGGATGAAGGGCGATCCGGCGATCGCCGAAGGCAGCGCCGAGATGCTCTATGCCATCCCGAATCAGCGGATGGAGAGTTCGACTCAGGAAAGCCTGGTGCCGGTCGGCGCCTGGCGTTCGGTCGGGCATTCGCTCAACGGCTTCTTCAAGGAATGTTTTCTGGACGAGGTCGCGGCGGCCGGCGGAATCGATCCGGTCGAACTCCGCCGCCGTCTGCTCAAGGATCAGCCGCGGGCACTGGCCGTGCTCGAACGCCTGGCCAAGGAAGGCGATTGGGGCAAAAAGCTGCCGCCCGGCCAGGGCCGCGGTGTGGCGCTGCACGCCTCGTTCGGCAGCATCGTGGCCGAGATCGCCGAGGTCGCGGTCGAAGATGGCCGGCTGAGCGTCAAGCGGGTCGTGGCCGTGGTCGATTGCGGCACGGTGATCAATCCGCAGATCGTCGAGGCGCAGATCCAGGGCGGCATCGTCTATGGGCTGACCGCGGCGCTCTATGGCAAGATCACGATCGAGAAAGGCCGCGTGGTCCAGACCAACTTCCCCGATTACGACATGGTTCGCCTCGCCCAGATGCCGAAGATCGAGGTCCATGTCATCGCCAGCACAGCCTATCCCGGCGGTGTCGGCGAACCCGGCACACCGCCGTTCGCGCCGGCCGTCGCCAA
>JAXDMU010000199.1:0-15818 GCA_034665905.1 Aliidongia sp.
CACGTCATGGCGATGCATTGGGGCACGATCATCATGACCGAAGAACCGCCCTTCGAACCGCCCGAACGCTTCCGCGCCGCGGCCGACGCGGCGGGATATACCGCGGAGCAGGCGTGGTTGCTGCATATCGGCGAGACCCGCGCAGTGCCGCAGGGGGCGGTCACGCGCGGGGTCGGGACAATAAGAGCGGCATAACTCGTTCACTTTTGGAACGATCTTCGAGCGACATCAGGCAAGCATCGCCTTGATCTCGCTAGCGAGTACGACGTTCGCCCGTCGGGCCGCGCCCGTGATAAGGAACCAGTCAATAATCGTGAATAAACCAAGTAGACCAAGAGTAAATAGTTTCAGCAAGCCTAGTCCGATACTACCTATATAGAATCGATCGATGCCGAACCCACCAAGAAATAGACTCAACACTCGCCAGCGCCAAACTATTCACGCTCAGATCCCGAGCCGCCAGCTCTCGTTTCAACAGACGCGCCGGATGAACCGGCATCATCGTCATTTCCGTCAATTCGATTCCGGTCCCGCCATCACAATCTTCCCCGGATTCATCAACCCCTGCGGATCGAGCGCCCGCTTGATGCCGCGCTTCACCGCCATCGCCTCGGCACCGTGCTCGGCCTCGAGATAGCGCATCTTGCCATAGCCGACGCCATGCTCGCCGGTGCAGGTGCCGCCCAGGGCCAGCGCGCGGCTCACCATGCGGTCGTTGATCCGGGCGGCTTCCTCGAATTCGGCCGGGTTGTTCGGGTCGAGCACGAAGCACAGGTGGAAATTGCCGTCGCCGACATGGCCGACCACGGCGACCGGCATGCTGGCGCCGGCCAGATCGGCCTTAGTCGCCCCGATCGCCTCGGCCAGGTGCGAGATCGGCACGCAAACATCCGTGGCCCAGCCGCGCGAGCCGGGGCGCAGTGCCAGGGCGGCGTAATAGGCGTTGTGGCGCGCCTCCCACAGTTTCGTCCGCGCTTCCGGGCTTGCGGTCCATTCGAAATCGGCGCCGCCATGATCGGCGGCGAAACCGGCGGCCCGTTCGGCCTGCTCGCGCACGCTCGAAGCGGTGCCGTGGAACTCGAAGAACAGGGTCGGCGCCACTTTGAGATCGAGCTTGGAGTAGCGGTTGCAGGCATCGATCTGCACCTCGTCCAGCAATTCGATCCGCGCCACCGGCACGCCGGCCTGGATGATCTGGATCGTGGTATCGACCGCATCGGCGATGCTCGGAAAGGCGCAGACCGCCGCGGAAATCGCCTCGGGGATGCCATAGAGCCTAAGCGTCACCTCGGTAATGACACCCAACGTACCCTCGGACCCGACGAAAAGCCGGGTCAGATCGTAACCGGCCGAGGATTTGCGCGCCCGGTTCGCGGTCTTGACGATCTTGCCGTCGGCCGTCACTACCGTCAGCGCCAGAACATTGTCGCGCATCGTGCCGTAGCGCACGGCGTTGGTGCCCGAGGCACGCGTCGCCGCCATGCCGCCGATCGAGGCGTCGGCGCCCGGATCGATCGGAAAAAACAGGCCGGTGTCGCGCAGATCGGCGTTGAGCTGCTTGCGCGTCACCCCGGCCTCGACCGTGCAATCGAGATCGTCGGGCGAAACCCGCAAGACCCGGTTCATCCGGCCAAGATCGATAGTGAGGCCGCCGTGCCGGGCCGCGACATGGCCTTCGACCGAGGTACCAGTGCCGAACGGTATGATCGGCATGCCGTATCGGGCACAGATTTCAACCGCGGCCACGACATCGCCGGTCGCCTCCGCGAACAATACCGCGTCGGGCGGCTCGACGGCGTGGTAGGATTCATCATGTCCATGCTGTTCGCGGACGGCCGCCGCCGTCGAAAGATTTTCGCCGAAACGCTGTTTCAGCACCTCGATCGCCCCCTCGAACCCGGCCATGTCCGCGTCTCCCGATGAATTGTCGCCAGCGTAGCACATGCCGGCCGAGACCGGCGGTCGCCTTGACTGCATGGCAGCGCAGAAGCTATGCCCTGCGCCGGTTCGATCGGGTCGGAGTCGGGTTTTGAGCATCTGGGGGCGGATTCGCGAGGGGGTGACCGAACTGGCCTGGGGCAGTTTGTTCGGTCTCGACGACGTACCCGGCACCGAACCGGCGGTGGAAGGCGAGGCGCGCCCGGCCGGCGCCAAGCAGGTCGGCTTCACCATCGCCGTCATCGCGCTCGGCGCCAAGATGGCCAAGGCCGACGGGGTCGTCACCCAGATCGAGATCCAGGCCTTTCATCAGGTGTTCAAGGCACCGCCGGACGAGCGCGCCAATGTCGATTTCTTCTTCGATCTGGCGCGGCGCAGCACGACCGGCGCCGAAACCTATGCAAGGCAGGCGGCGAAACTGCTCGACGGGCATCAGCAGGTGCTTGAGGATCTGCTCGGTGCCCTGTTCCACATCGCCAAATCCGATGGCGCCTTTGCCCCGGCCGAGGATGATTATCTTCGCCGGATCGCCCGGGTCTTCGGCTTTGACGAAACCGAATACCGGCGCATCCGCGCTTTTCATCTGGGGGCCGAAACCGGCACCGCGGTCGAAGACGATCCATATCTGATTCTGGGCCTGGACTCGGCCGCGACAGGCGATGAGGTCAAGGCGCGTTGGCGCGAGCTGGTGCGCGAAAATCATCCGGATCGCGCCATGGCCCAGGGCCTGCCGGCCGAATTTATCTCGATCGCCAATGCCAAGCTTGCGCGGATCAATACCGCCTACACGATGCTCAAACACAACCGGGAAGAAATCTGATGGCCGCAACGCCGCCGCTGGTGGCGCTCCGCGACGCCACCCTCACCTATGGCGGCACCCCCACCTTCACCGAAGCCTCGGTTTCGGTCGCGCGGGGCGAGCGGATTTGTCTGGTCGGGCGCAACGGCAGCGGCAAATCCACGCTGCTGAAGGCGCTGGGCGGGCTGATCGACCTTGATCACGGCGAGCGTTTCCTCCAGCCGGGCGCTCACGTGACCTATATGCCGCAAGACCCGGTGTTCGATCCGGCCATGAGCATCGCGCAGCATGTCGCACTGGGCCTGCCGCCCGGCGAAGGGCTGGAGCGTGAAGGCTACAAGGTCGAAGCGATGCTGGCGGAGGTCGGACTCGATCCCGATCGCCTGCTGGTCGGCCTCTCCGGCGGCGAGGGCCGGCGCGTCTCGCTCGCCCGCGTCTTCGTCGGCGAACCCGATGTCGTGCTGCTCGACGAGCCGACCAACCATCTCGACATCCCGGCGATCGAATGGCTTGAGGCGCTGCTCGCGGAATTTCGCGGCGCCGTGCTGACGATCAGCCATGATCGCGCCTTTCTGACGCGCCTGTCGCGTCGCACTTTGTGGCTCGATCGCGGGCGTCTGCGCTCGACCGATCAGGGTTATGGCGGTTTCGATCAATGGGTCGAAGGGATTCTCGCCGCCGAAGCCGCCGAGCAGGACCGGCTCGACAAGAAGCTGGTGGTCGAGACGCTCTGGATGCGCCAGGGCATTTCAGCCCGGCGCACGCGCAATATGGGCCGGGTCCGGGCCCTCCAGGCGCTGCGTCAGGAGCGTTCTCAGCGTGTCGGCATCGGCACCGCCCGGCTCGGCACGGCCGGCACGCAAGCCGGCGGCCAGCTGGTGGTCGAGTTCAACCACGTCGCCAAGAGCTTTCCGGCGAGTGCAGCGGCCGAGGCGCGGGTCATCACGACGGATTTTTCGACCCGCGTGCTGCGCGGCGACCGGATCGGCATCATCGGCCCGAACGGGGCCGGCAAATCGACGCTGCTGAAGCTGCTGACCGGCGAGATGAATGCCGACAGCGGCCAGATCCGCCGCGGCACCAATCTGATCCCGGCCTATTTCGACCAACGCCGCCTGGGGCTCGACGGTGCCGCAACGGTGCGCGAGAATCTGGTCGGCAAGGATGGCGACACCATCTTCGTGCAAGGGGCGCCGCGTCACGTCATGTCGTATTTGCGCGATTTCCTGTTCGACGACCGTCAGGCGGTGCAGCCGGTCGATAGTCTGAGCGGCGGCGAGCGTAACCGGTTGCTGCTGGCCAAGGTGCTGGCCCAGCCCTCGAACCTGCTGGTGCTCGACGAGCCGACCAACGATCTCGACATGGATACGCTCGACCTCTTGGAAGAATTGCTGGCCGATTACGACGGTACGTTGCTGCTGGTCAGCCATGATCGCGATTTTCTCGACCGGCTGGTGACCAGCGTCATCGCGGTCGAAGGCCAGGGCCGGGTCGATGAATATGTCGGCGGCTATACCGATTACCTGCGTCAGCGGCCGCCGCCGGAGAGGCCAAAGGCGAAACCGCCCGCGAAGCCGGCAGCACCGCGCTCTGAAAAACCCAAAATGGCACGGCTGGGCTTTCGCGAGCAGCATGACCTGACACGCCTGCCCGGCGTGATCGAGGCGCTGATGGCAGAACGGCAGAAGCTGGAAAGGCTTTTGGCCGATGGCGGGCTTTACAGCCGCGACCCGGCGACCTTCAAATCCAGCACCGCTCGGCTCGATGCCTTGGCGCTGGAACTGGCCGAGGCCGAGGATCGCTGGCTCGAGCTTGAGATGAAGCGAAGCGAGCTGGCATGAGCGGGTGGGCCGAGCGTCCCTCGCCCAATCATGGCCCGCGCCGACCGGGTGCGCCGATCGACCTGCTGCTGCTGCATTACACCGGGATGGCGACCGCCGATGCGGCCCTGGAGCGCCTGACCGATCCGGTCGCCGAAGTCGGCTGCCATTGGCTGATCGACGAGGATGGAACGATCTATCGGCTGATCGACGAAGACCGGCGCGCCTGGCATGCCGGCCGCGGCTTCTGGGCCGGCGAACGCGACGTCAACAGCCGTTCGATCGGCATTGAACTGGTCAACCCCGGCCACGAATTCGGCTATCGGCCATTCCCGCCCGTGCAAATGGCGGCGCTCGTCGAACTGGCGCGCGGCATTCTCGCGCGCCACCCGATTCCGCCTCATCGCGTGCTCGGACATTCCGATGTAGCACCCGATCGCAAGCGGGACCCAGGCGAATTATTCGATTGGGCCTGGCTCGCGGCGCGGGGAATCGGGGTGTGGCCGGCACCGGCCGCAGATGTCCTCAGCCTCGATGTCGCGGCAGATCTCGCCAGGATCGGCTATGAAAAGGCCAATGTCGCGACCATCGCCGCGTTCCAGCGGCATTTCCACACGGCACGGATCGATGGCGTGGCGGATGGCGGGACGCGCAGCCGGATTGCGCAGATCGCCCGCGCTATCCCATTGACGGAATAGGGCGGAGGCCCTAAAGCCCGCCTGTGCCAGATGGCTGGATGGCCGCTCCCGGTCTTTGCACCGGGAGAGGAAAGTCCGGGCTCCACGGAAAACACGGTGCCGGGTAACGCCCGGCGGGGGCGACCCCAGGGAAAGTGCCACAGAAAGCAAACCGCCTAAAGCGTGCCTTCGGTTTCGGCCGACGACCGCCGGCAAGGGTGAAAGGGTGCGGTAAGAGCGCACCGCAGCGCCGGCAACGGCACTGGCAAGGTAAACCCCACCGGGAGCAAGACCAAATAGGGATGGCTAGCCGGATCGCCGCCGAAAGGCTGCGGGACCGGCGGGCGGGTTTTCCGCGCCGCCATCCGGGTGCGTCGCGCGAGGCGCCTGGTGACAGGCGTCCCAGAGGAATGGTCATCCACCAGGCTTCGGCCTGGAGACAGAACCCGGCTTACAGGCCATCTGGCACTTTCGGTTTCAGTTCGCAACGATGCGTTGCCACAAGAGAATTGTTCTATTGTTCAGCGTCGTTTTTTCGCTATCATACGACCAGTCGATATTCTTTCAATTCGTGCCGCCCTAAGAGGAAGCCGGATGGAAGACGTGAATGCACCACCCTAGGCATGTGCCTGCGGTGGCGTGGCGTGGAATGTGGCGCATGAACCTTTTGACGGTCGGAAACGGCCATAATATTATCGCTGGCCGGCTTTCTGAATACCGGTTCCGAGCGCCCGAAATTGCTGGATCGCTCGGCGCCCGGGATAGACGGAGATGACGGAACTGGGCGGTTTCATCGGCGGCTCGACCGGTCGGTTCTCCGTCGGCAAAGCCACATCGCCCGCCCAAGGGTTGCGGTGGCGCATCCTGATTCCCGTCATCTTGGCGATAGCACTGCTAACCATCGCTTTCGTCACAACATTTGCGCGTCACGAAAATCAGCGTCGCGACGAAGATATCATCCGCGCATCCGAGCTTGTCGACAATTTACTCACCGCACAATTGACCGAAGACGTGCAGGAAATCCGCTCCATCGTGGAGCTGGTCATGCGCGACGAGCGGCTGGCGATAGCGTTAGCCGGTCAGGATCGCGAAACGCTGCTGTCCATCGCCACCCCGATTCTCGATACGATCCGGATGCGCGACCGGATAACGCACTTCTATTTCATTCAGCCCGACCGCACGATGCTGCTGCGGGTTCAGCTTCCCGACGAATGGGGCGACAAGATCGATCGTCTGGTCGATATCGAGGCACAGCGAACCGGTGAGCCAGCGTGGGCAAACGAGCAGGGGCCGTTCGGTACGCTGACGCTACGCGTGGTCTATCCCTGGTACAGCGACGGCAAGTTGATCGGCTTTCTGGAACTCGGCAAGGAGTTCGAGGATGTTATCGGCAGTTTCAATGCGCGCCTTGGTGTGGATGTGTTTCTCGCAGCCGACAAAAAGCTTTTCGATCGCGTGAAATGGGAACGAGCACATCGGCAATACGGCCATCAAGCGGATTGGGACGAGTTCCCGTCGGTGATCATGCTGAGTCGGACCCGTAACCCGCTGCCACCCCCGGTCGCAGCCTATTTCGTCGGGCTGGGCGACCAGCATGTCAAACACAGCTTCAAGCTGACCTGGGACCGCAACGTCGCGCAAGCCATGGTGAAACCGGTCACCGATATTCAGGGCCGGGCGTTGGGCGAAATGCTCATCCTGCGCGACATTACGGCCGCGGTGTCGGAGCAGGAGCGGACCACCCTCATGGTCGTCGCCGGCTGCATCATTCTGGGCGGCGCGCTGGTCGCCATGTTCTATCGCCTTTTAGGAAATGCCGAAAATACCATCTCAGAATACACGCACAAGATGTCGGAAGCCGAGACGACGCTGCGCGCCAGCGAAAGCCGGTTTCGCGATTACGCGGAAACGGCCCTGGACTGGTTTTGGGAGACCGGCCCCGATCACAGCCTGTCCTATATCTCGGCGCACGCCGGCAATCAGGGCTTCGAGGATGATCGCCGATTGGGCCAGCGCCGGTGGGATTTCGCCGCCGACCGCGTCGAAGCGGCGGACAAATGGCAGGACCACATCGCGACGCTCGCGCGGCACGAACCGTTTCGCGATCTCGTCTATCAGGCCGCGCTGTCCGACGGCTCGCTTCGTTCCGTCTCGGTCAGCGGACGGCCGGTCTGGACCGCCGACGGCCGGTTCTCCGGTTATCGCGGCGGTGCGCGCGACGTGACGGAGGCGGTCGAAGCCGAGCACCGATTGCGCGAAGCGAAATCCCAGGCCGAGGCGGCGAATCAGGCCAAGAGCGCCTTTTTGGCCAATATGAGCCACGAGCTGCGCACGCCGCTCAACGCCATTATCGGTTTTGCCGAAATGATGACGTCGGGAATTCTGCGCAACATCGGAATCGAACGCTACATCGCTTATGCCGGTGACATCCGGCGCAGCGGGCTGCATCTGCTCGATATCGTCAACGATGTATTGGACATGGCGCGGATCGAGGCCGGCAGGAGCGAGTTGAGCGAAACCGAACTCGCCCTCAAAGATACAGTTTCGGAAGTGACGGCCATTCTGTCGACACAGCTTGAGGAGGCGGGGCTGTCGCTCATCTGCGAGATCGATCCCGATCTACCGCTGCTTCGCGCTGATGATCGGGCAATACGCCAGATCCTGATCAACCTGCTGTCGAACGCGATCAAATTCACACCGCCCGGCGGCGCCGTTACGATCGGCATCCAGCGAGGGACGACACAGGAATTGAGGCTTTGGGTTGCCGATACTGGCGTCGGAATCGCCCGTGAGAACATTTCGAAGCTGATGCGGCCCTTCACACAGATCGACAATGTCTATCAGCGCAAGCACCAGGGTACCGGCCTCGGCCTCACGCTGGTCCGCGCCTATGCCGCATTGCATGGCGCAACGGTTTCGATCGAGAGCGAACCCGGATTTGGGACCACGGTAACCATACTGATGCCGGCATGGCGGGTAATAGTCGAGGAAGCTACGGTCGCGGCACACGCCTGACCGGGAAGCGCCGCCGCCGCGCCGGAGACGATCTTACACCGTCAAATCACTCGTACCGACTTTGGAGTTCAGCCGCCAGGACCGATTCCGGCAGCAGCCGGTTGCCGCCCAGGCGGATAGCGATGACTGATCCGTCGGCCCCCCGCTCGCGCACCACCGTCTCGCCATGATTGGCGAAGCTGCCGGCCAGCGCGATTCGGCCGTCATCATGGCCGGTAATTTTGATTTCACCGGCATCGAGCAGCGGATTGGCGAGGCCGGGCGCAGCGATTAGTATCCGGTCCTTCGTCGCGACAAAATCGACCGCGCCCCACAATCCCCACCACCGTCCGCTCCAATCGGCCCGCCCCACCGGCGGAGCACCGAATTTGGCGAAGGTTTGCAGGATATGGCAGGCGCCTTCGGCCCAGTTCTGCGCCGGCCCGTCCGCGGCATTGGTCAGGACGGACACCGTCAGATGCTGGGCCGGCACGGTCAAGGTGCGCGTGATGTAACCCTGGAAACCGCCGGAATGGCCGAACCACGACCATGCGCCAACGTCGCCGGTGATGATGCCAAGCCCGTAACGACGATGCCCGCTGGAGTGTGCCTCGGGCCATTGAGCGCGAATCATTTCGCGGCGGCTCTCGGCCGACAGCACGCTGGTCTCGGCCTCCGGTGCCAACTGATTGAAAAACCGGGCGAGATCGGCCGCCGTGCTGACGAAGCCCGTAGCCGGCGCCAGCGCGCCGGTCTTATTGTCGCCGGGAATCACGACGCGGCGGCCCAGCGGCAGCGTGGTGCCGTGACCGCGGGCGAAAGGACCCTCCTTCCCGAGCGGCATATCGGGTTCGGTCTCGGTCAGTCCGGCGGCCGCCACGATTTCACGCGCGATCCATTTCCCAAAAGGTTCGCCCGTGATTGCTTCGATGACCAGTCCAAGCAGGCAATAACCGTGATTTGAATATTTCATCCGAGTATTCGGCGGGATGACCGGCCCATCGGCCAGATCGGCTCGCACTTCGTCGGCCGAGAGGAACGGCCGGCGGTCGGACCATTGCCCGGTATCCGCCCCGTCGCGCACCAGACCCGCCGTGTGCGACAGCAGTTGGGCCAGCGTCACCGCGGCCACTTGCGGATGCAGCCTATCGACATACTCGCCGACGCGATCGTCAAGACGCAGGCGGTCTTGCTCGCGCAGTTTCATGATCGCGGCGGCGGTAAAGCTCTTGGAATGCGAGGCGACCCGGAAACGGTGCCGCGGCGTGAGCGGCTGAGCCTGGCACCGGTCGGCCGTCCCGAAGGCGTGCTCAAGTCGGATCGCTCCGGCGTGCGCCACGGCGATGACGCAGCCCGGCTGTTCGGTCTGCCGCATCTGATAATCGAGCCATTGGGGAATATAGTCGATTGCAGCATCCAGCCAGCGCGTCATCGTTCCGCTCCGCCTTGCGAGAAAGACCAGACGATAGACGCGGAACGATCCTTCTGTCTTGCGCGAAACGCCGGCGGGACGCCTCCGCAGCCACCTGAATAACTACCGTCGCTGATCGAGCAGCGACCGGGATGGGGGATTTTTGACCGAGTCCGCTGAAGTAGAACATAATGAGAACGACGAGTCGTTGCCCCGGTCCCAAGAACTGACGACATCCGGCCGATGTCCCACGTTCCACGATGATTGGGCTGTGCCAGCACGCTTGGTCATAGCAATCGCAAGGTTTGATCGTGTTCATTTTACCATTCTTAGCGTCTTCGAAAGATTTACTACTGCGGGCTGTTGACCACCTCGATGTCCCATGGTATCCCATGCCATCCCAGTTTAGAGCGGCTTGGTCGGGGGGTTTACCCAACCGCACAAGGTCCGAATTCGGTCGTACTGGGTCTCGCAGGGGGATTTTCGTGGCGCTGTTCATGTCCACGTTCACGAACAAGGTCGATCGGAAGGGGCGGGTTTCAGTACCGGCCGCCTTCAGGTTGAATTTGTCTGGACCAGACACGCCACCCAACGGCATGTTGGTGCTATACCGCTCCTTCCTGCTCGACGCTCTTGAGGGCTGCACGATCGAGCGCATGACCGAGATGAGCGCGCGGCTCGATACGCTGGAACAATTCTCGCCGGGACATGACGATCTCGCGTCGGTCTTCGCCGACGCGCAGCAGCTGTCCCTCGACAGCGAAGGCCGCATCGGCCTGCCCGAAGATTTGATCGACTTCGCCCATATCACCGACAGTGCCGCCTTCGTCGGTCTCGGCAAGACCTTCCAGGTTTGGGAACCGGCCGCACTCGCCGCGCATAAGGACGCGATGCGCGACCGCCTGCGCCAGACCAAGCCGACTTTGCCCGGCAGCCGCATCGCCGCTTCGGTGCCATCATGACCGAGCCCCGGCACATCCCCGTTCTGGTCGAGGAGGTCGCCCTCGCCCTGGCGCCGCGAGCCGGCGGTATCATCCTCGACGGCACGTTCGGCCTGGGCGGCTACGCGCGCGCGCTCCTCGCCGCGTCACCCTGCCGGGTCGTCGGCATCGACCGCGACCCGCAGGCAATCGCCCGCGGCCGCAGCATCGAGGCCGAATTCCCCGGCCGTGTCAGCTTGATGGAAGGCCGGTTCGGCGAAATGCAAAGCCTGCTGTTGGCCGCTGGAATCGACGCGGTCGATGGCGTCGCCCTGGATCTTGGCGTGTCGTCACCGCAGATCGACGATCCGGAGCGCGGCTTTTCCTTCCGTTTCGACGGGCCGCTCGACATGCGCATGAGCGCGGACGGTCCAAGCGCCGCCGGCCTGGTCAACAGCCTGGGCGAGACGGAATTGGCCGACATCATCTGGCGCTTCGGCGAAGAGCGCCTGTCGCGCCGCGTCGCCAAGGCCATCGTCGCAGCCCGCCGCGAAGCGCCGATCGAGCGCACGGCCGCCCTTGCGCGCATCGTGCGGTCGGTCGTGCCCGGCAGCCGCGACGGCATCGATCCGGCGACGCGGACCTTTCAGGCCCTGCGCATCGCCGTTAATGACGAAATGGGCGAGCTGGAACGCGGCCTCAAGGCGGCCGAACATCTGCTTAAGGCCGGTGGCCGGCTGGCTGTGGTCTCGTTTCACTCGCTCGAAGACCGCGCGATCAAGCTCTTTCTGCGCGACCGCGCCGGTGCCGCCCCTTCGGGCTCGCGCCACCGCCCCGATACGACCCCCTCTTCACCCCCCAGCTTCCGTCTCGTCGGCCGCAAGCCGATCGTTGCGGGGCCGGAGGAAATTGCGCGCAACCCTCGCGCCCGCTCGGCCAAACTGCGTGTTGCCGAGCGTACCGCCGCCCCTGCCTGGGAGATCGCCGCATGATCCGCCAGCCTACTCTCGTGGCACTCGCTTTGTGCATGACGCTCGGCTTCACGCTGTTTCAGGTCAAATACGACGTGCAGTCGCTCGAAGACCAGCTCATCAAGATCGACCGTCAGGCCGCGACCGATCAGGAAGCCATTCATGTCCTGAAGGCGGAATGGAGTTTCCTCACCAAACCGGCTCGGCTGGCCGAACTGTCGGATCGCCATCTGCCGCTGCACCCGCTGACCGCCAGCCAGATCGGCGGTTTCGATCAACTGGCCCTGCGCGCCGATCGCCCCGCCGCGCCGCAGATCGCCGCGGCCGACCGGGATACACCGGTCGAATCCGTGCTTCAGGCCATGCAGCTTGCGGCCTATAAGCCCGCGACGCCGCGCGCACCGGGCGCCGCGGTCAAGCCGAGAACCGTCCAGTGAAGGCCGGTCCGCTCGACGGCGACGAAAACCCCTGCCGCCCGCGCCATTTCCTGCCGGTCCCCGCGGCCACGACCGCGCTGGTGCCGCAGGCGAGAACCCTCATCCTCAGCCGCAATCGCATGGGGGTGACCGGGGCCGCGTTCATCTGCGCCTTCCTGGTAATCGGTGCGCGCCTGGCCCAGGTCACCCTGCTGACCAAGCCGGATGCCGAGCTGACCCATCTCATCCAGCCGGCCGTGGTGAAGCCGATCGATTACGGCCGCGCCGATATCGTGGACCGCAATGGCGTTGTGCTGGCGACGACGCTCGACAGCCCCACGCTCTTCGCCTACCCCCATCAGATCACCGATCCGGCCGACACGGCACACAAGCTCGCGCGCGTATTGCCCGGCACCGATGAGGCCAAGCTGCGCACGCGGCTGACCGCGACCGACAAGAAAAGTTTCGTGTCGCTTTACCACCATCTGACGCCATCGCAACAATATGGCGTCAACGCGCTGGGCATTCCCGGCCTCGAATTCGAACCCGAACAGCGGCGCATTTATCCGAACGGTGCGCTCGCTGCCCATGTCGTGGGCTACCTAGGTGTTACCAACAATTTCTCCGCCGGTCTGGAACGCTCCTTCGATGCCGATCTGGGCACCACGCGCGAACCGCTCCAACTGTCGATCGATATCCGTCTTCAAGATATTTTGCGCGAAGAGATGGAGAAAACCATCGCCGATTTCTCGGCGGTCGGCGCGACCGGCATCATCATGAATGTCCGGTCAGGCGAAATTCTTTCGATGGTCTCGCTGCCAGATTTCGATCCGAACGATCGGGATAACGCCATCAAGGAGACGATGTTCAACCGGGCGACGCTCGGCGTCTACGAAATGGGCTCGGTCTTCAAAATCTTCAATACGGCACTGGCCCTCGACAGCCATAAATCGACGCTGAATTCCATCTATGACACACGCCCGATCACCATCGGCCGCTTTACCATCCATGACTATCACCCGTTCACGCGACCGGCTTCGGTGACCGAGATTTTCATGGAGTCGTCCAATATCGGTTCGGCACGGATGGTGATGGAAAACGGGCCGGAAGTGCAGAAGGCGTTCCTCGACAAGCTCGGCCTGCTGCGCCCCCCTGCGATCGAGCTGCCGGAAATCGGCGTTCCGGAAGTGCCCCATCCGTGGCGCGACATCAACGCCATGACCATCGCGTTCGGCCATGGCCTCGCGGTCAGCCCGCTTCAGACCGCCATCGCCGCCTCCGCGATCGTCAATGGCGGCGTACTGCGCCCGGCCACCCTGATCAAGCATGCCGACGGCTATGTCCCGAACGGCACGCGCGTCGTTTCCGAACATACCTCGGAAGAAATGCGCAAGCTGATGCGGCTGGTCGTGACCGAAGGCACCGGCAAGAAGGCCGACGTCCCGGGCTATCTGGTCGGCGGCAAGACCGGCACGGCCGACAAAGTGTCGGCCCATGGTGGCTATGCCAAGAAGGCGCTGCTGTCGTCCTTCATCGGCGTTTTCCCGATGAACGACCCGCAATACATGGTCTACGTCATCATCGACGAGCCGCACGGCACCAAGAAATCCTACGGCTTTGCGACGGCGGGCTGGACTGCGGCCCCCGCCGTGTCGCGCGTCGTCGCCCGGATGGCGCCGCTTTACGGCGTCAAGCCGATCGAGGAGACGCCGGAAATCCATCGCGCGGTCACGCTCGATCTCGTCGGCCCAGGTAGGCAAGTTGCCGAAGTTGATTGATCTGCTGGACGCCTCGGCGCCGGCGCCTGCTTTCAACCCCGAAATTTCGGGCATTACCGGAGACTCGCGCCTGGTTCAGCCGGGCGCTTTGTTCGTGGCACTGCCCGGCGGCACGGATGATGGCCGCACTTTCATCGAAGACGCGGTAAGCCGCGGCGCCGCGGCGATCGTGACCGATCCCGAGTCAGCCGCCCGCCTCGCCCCGCTGTTCGCCATACCGGTCCACGGCGACGCCAATCCGCGCCGATTTCTGGCGCTGCTGGCGGCGCGCTTCTACGCGACACAGCCGCGGATCGTCGCCGCCGTCACCGGCACGAACGGCAAAACCTCGACCGCATGCTTCACCCGCCAGATCTGGGCCGCCGCCGGCGAGCGTGCCGCCGCGATCGGCACGCTGGGCGTCGAAGGGCCGGATGGCCTCGTTCCCGGCAGCATGACCACGCCCGACCCGGTGGCGCTGCACGCGATCCTGGCGGATCTCTCAAGCGCCGGCATCGACCATGCCGTCATGGAAGCCTCGTCGCACGGGCTCGACCAGTACCGGCTGGACGGCGTGCGCATCGCCGCCGCCGCCTTCACCAACCTGACTCAGGACCATCTCGATTACCACGGCAGCATGGCCGACTATTTCGCGGCCAAGCGCCGGCTGTTCGAGCATGTGCTGGCGCCGGGCGGCGTCGCGGTGCTCAATGCCGATGTGCCGCAATACGCCGCACTAGCCTCGTCGGCGACCCAGGCCGGACATTCGATTCTCGATTTCGGCACGATGGCCCAGTCGCTGCGCCTGATCTCGCGGCGCGCCCTCGCGACAACGCAATTGCTGGATCTGGAAGTACTCGGGCGGGCTTATACGGTCGAATTGCCGTTGGTCGGCGATTTCCAGGCACTGAATGCGTTGGCCGCCCTCGGTCTCGCTATCGCCACCGGCATTGACGCGGAGACAGCCGTCACGTCGCTCGCGCAGTTGTCAGGCGTGCGCGGCCGGGTTGAGAAAGTGGCCCAATTACCATGTGGTGCCAGTGTCTTCGTTGATTACGCCCACACGCCGGACGGGCTGGAGAAAGTACTGACCGCGCTTCGACCGCACGCCGCCGGCCGGCTGATCTGCATCTTCGGCGCGGGCGGCGATCGCGATCCGGGCAAACGGCCCAAGATGGGCGCAATCGTGGCCGAACTGGCCGATCTTGCCATCGTCACCGACGACAATCCGCGCAGCGAAGAACCGGCCGCGATCCGGGCCGCGATCCTCGCCGCCTGCCCGGCAGCGCTTGAGATCGGCGATCGCGCGCGCGCCATCAAAACCGGGCTCGGCCTGCTTCAGGCCGGCGATGTCCTGGTCATCGCCGGCAAGGGACATGAGCAGGGCCAGACCATTGCCGGCGTGGTCCACCCGTTCGACGATGCGGCCGTCGCCCGTGCGGCGGCCGCCCGATTGGACGGCAGTCGATGAGCGCCACGATTCCCCTCTGGAGCGCAGACGAACTGATCGTGGCGCTTCCCGGCGCGAACGCCGCCGGCCCGGTCGGTCCCGCCAAAGGTGTCTCGATCGACAGCCGCAGCATCGAATCGGGCGATGTGTTCATCGCGCTGGTCGGACCCAATGCCGACGGTCATACCCATGTCGCCGGTGCGCTGGCCCGTGGCGCCACCGCCGCGATCGTCGCTCGGAAGCCGGACGACGTGCCCTCGGATGCGCCGCTGATCCGCGTCGGCGACACCCAGATCGCCCTGGAAATGCTGGGCCGCGCGGCGCGCGCCCGCAGTGCGGCACGGATCGCCGCCATCACCGGCAGCGTCGGCAAGACCGGTACCAAGGAGATGCTGGCCGCCGTGCTGGCGGCGCAGCAGCCGACTCACTGGTCGACCGCCAGCTACAACAATCAATGGGGCGTGCCGCTGAGCCTCGCCCGGCTGCCGCGCGAGGCCCGATTCGGCGTGTTCGAACTGGGCATGAACCATAGCGGCGAGATTGCCGCCCTGACCCGTCAGGTCCGCCCCGATGTCGCGATCATCACCACGGTCGAAGCGGCGCATCTGGAATTTTTCGGCGGCATCGAGGAGATCGCCGACGCGAAGGCAGAGATTTTTCAGGGC
>JAXDMU010000200.1:0-2976 GCA_034665905.1 Aliidongia sp.
TAGCATCGCCGCCATGAATGTCGGCTTACGCAAACCCATGACGATTGCGGAGTTTCTCGATTGGGAGGAACGCCAGCCGCTGCGCTATGAATTCGACGGCTTTCAGGTGAAAGCCATGACGGGCGGCAAGGCATCCCATGCATTCATCCAACGTAACTTGGCCATCGCCATCGGTAGCCGGCTGCGGGGCCGAATCTGCCAATTTGTCGGCAACGACCTGAAGATCGAACTGGCCGGCAAAATCCGTTACCCGGACGGATTCGTGGTCTGCTCGCCCGCGCCGCCGCGAGCCAAGCTGGTATCCGATCCTGTGGTGATCTTCGAGGTTCTGAGCGACAGCACCGCCCGAACCGATCTGGTGACGAAGAATCACGAATATGCGGCGGCACCCTCGGTTCGGCGCTACGTGGTCCTGTCCCAGGACGAGCAAGGCGGCACGATGTTCGAACGGATCGGCGAGGATTGGGTCGGCCATCTGCTGCCCGCCGACTTCATCCTTCGGATGCCCGAAATCGGCATCGACGTTCCGCTCGCCGAGTTCTACGAAGGCGTAGAATTTCCCCCTCCTGAAGCGGATGATGCCGTTTCGGCGTGAACCGTCGCGGCTTCACGGATCTTGGAAGAGTGAGGGATGGCCGCTATGGCAGAGTCGATCATTGATGTCCGCGAGGTCGCTCCGCAGAAATTCGAACTTTCGGTCATCCATGACGGGCAGCGCTTCGAATGCGGCAATTATCTGAACCGCGCCGCGGCCCAGCAGGCCGGCCGCCTCTTTGTCGCGCGCAAGGACGGCGAACAAGCCGGCCGCAAGAAGACGCCGCGGCGAAAATAACAAGCCTGGGCGGCCGGGAGGAAAGCATGAGCGCTCACGATCCGATCTCGTCGCCGTTTGAAACCCATGAGGTGACGAACCAGACGCCGACCCTGGCCGACTACAATCTGTTCGACAGCGATCGCGCGCTTCGCGAGACGGTGGCGCGCGAGGGCGGCGAGTGGGCGCTGGGCGAATTGACCGAGTTCGGCCGGCTCCTCGGCAGTGCCGAGACGATCGAGTTGGGCCGCCTCGCCAACGCCTACCCGCCGGTCCTGCGCAGTTTCGACCGCTATGGCCGGCGCCTCGACGAGATCGAGTTTCATCCGGCCTATCATCAACTCATGACGCTGGCGATCGGCCAGGGGCTGCATACCGGCCCGTGGGCCGAACCCCGGCCGGGCGCGCATGTTGCGCGGGCCGCGGGCGTCATCATGCTGTGCCAGATCGAATCCGGGGTGCAATGCCCGGTGACCATGACCTATGGCGCGGTGCCGGCGCTCGCGCGCCACGCCGATCTGGCGCGGGACTGGCTGCCGAAGCTGTTCTCGCGCCGCTACGATCCGCGCCTGCGGCCTATCGCAGAGAAGCATGGCGCGATGATGGGCATGGGCATGACCGAAAAGCAGGGCGGCTCGGACCTGCGGAGCAACACGAGCCGCGCCCAGCCGATCGGCGGCGGTGCCTATGCCATAACCGGCCATAAATGGTTCTTTTCGGCCCCGATGTGCGACGCGTTTCTGATCCTGGCCCAGGCGCCGGGCGGGCTTAGCTGTTTCTTCCTGCCGCGCTGCCTGCCGAACGGCACGCGGAACGCGATCCATATCCAGCGGCTTAAGGACAAGCTGGGCAACAAGAGCAACGCGTCGAGCGAGGTCGAGTTTCACGGTGCCGTGGCGTGGCTGGTCGGCGAGGAAGGGCGCGGCGTGCCGACCATCATCGAGATGGGCAATTACACGCGGCTCGATTGCGCACTGGGCTCGACCGGCCTGTTGCGTCAGGCAGTGGCGCAGGCCGCCCATCATGCAGCGTGGCGCAGCGCGTTCCAGAAAAAACTGATCGATCAGCCGCTGATGACCAATGTCGTGGCCGATCTGGCGGTGGAAAGCGAGGCCGCGACCGCGCTGGTCATGCGGCTGGCCCGCGCCTATGACCGCCAGGACGATCCGGCCGAAATCGCTTTTCGCCGCCTCGTGACGCCCGCCGCGAAATTCTGGGTGTGCAAGCGTGGTCCCTTCGCCGTAGCCGAGGCGATGGAGGTGCTGGGCGGCAACGGCTATGTCGAGGACGGCATGCTCGCCCGGCTCTATCGCGAGATTCCGCTGAACTCGATCTGGGAAGGCTCGGGCAATGTCATGTGCCTGGATGTGCTGCGCGCCGCTGCCAAATCGCCGGCCGCCTTCGACATCTTGTTCGCCGAACTGGCGGAGGCCGCGGGTGCCGATCGCCGACTCGACGCACATGTCGCGGCACTGAAGGCTCGGATCGCTGCCGGAACGATCGAAAGTCAGGCGCGGAGACTGGTCGAGGCGATGATCCTGGCGCTGCAAGGCGCACTGCTGGTTCGGCACGGCGATCCGGCCGTGGCCGACGCCTTCTGCGCCGCACGACTGGAGGGCGATTATGGCGGCTCGTTCGGCACCCTGCCGGCCGGCGCCGATCTGCGCCGCATCGCCGAGCGCGCCCGGCCGGCGATCTAATGCCGCGCCGCATCATAGACCGTCATCGGGGTCTGGCAGGCTACGCCGATCCCAGGCCATCGAGAATTCGGATCTCGGAGCGTCCTGCCCCACGCTTCTCGACGCGCACCTGGATCGCGATCCGATCGATCATGCCGGCGACATGGGTAATGACGCCGACCTTCTGCCCACGCCCTTGCAGTGTTTCCAGCGCATCGACAGCCACATCGAGCGTTTCCGCGTCGAGCGAGCCAAATCCTTCATCGATAAAGAGCGTATCGACAAAGGACTCCCGGCCCTCAAGGCCTGAGAGTGCCAGTGCGAGGGCCAGAGAGACCAGAAAACGCTCGCCGCCCGAAAGGCTTCGGGTCGCGCGCACCTCGTCCCCCATATCTCGATCGATAATATGCAAGGTGAGGTCGGCGGCCGCTCCGCGGACGAGCCGATAGCGCGGGCTCAGCGCGCCCAGATGATCATTGGCCAGAT
>JAXDMU010000201.1:0-5605 GCA_034665905.1 Aliidongia sp.
AAACCGCCAGGACCAAAAACCATGAGGGCCGGCTGGGATCGCTTCGCGACCATGGCCGCCGGCTTCGCCATCGCTACCGCCGCCGCAAAGGCGAAGCCATAGTAAATTGTGAGAATCCCGTAGCTTCAGGAAGGGGGTCCGCTTGTGCAGCGCGACACGGCGCGGCAGCTTTCCGCGCGCGTCGAAAAAGAGCTGCCGGATGGTCTCACCGGTACGGCGCGCATCCTCCTTCGACATGAAGGGGTTCTTGCCGCGGATGATCGGGTCTTCGACCTTGCTGAGCCGGTACTGGAGGCCTTCGCCGCGCGAGTTGTAGATATGGCTGCATCCGAGCACGACATGAGCGCCCTTTTCGGCGTTGCGATCGATGCTGAAGCCGAGGCCGACGAAAGCCGTGTCGTCATCGAACCCATCAAGCACCCAAGGCGTCCGCATGCCTTTGACGTAGAGGGCGAGCGACAGCCACCACCAGACCCGGCATTGCTGCACATCCGACAGTGTATCCTCGGTCAGGAACTGCGTCGCCACGCCGCGCTGGACAGCGTAGGCCTTCACGAAATCATGTACGTTAAACCGCTCGTTCTCGTCCCGGTATTCACGGAGGCCGTCCCAGCGCCGGGGGAAAAAGACGAGGACCACGTGCGGGGCATAGGATGAGCGCAATGCCTCGATGCCCGTGGTGATCTGCTGGGCGGTCGATATCGCGCCTGACGCACCGCCCGAATCGCTTGGTTCGACGCAGGTTATCCACCCGGCGGTGCCGGGCGTCGGGATGTCGAGGGGAAGCCCGTAGGCCGTCTGGAAACCTGGATAATCGACGAGATAGTCCGCCTCGGTCTTCGCGGGGCGATAGCTGCCGTTGGCATTCTGAAGATAGGCGTAAAGGTTCCGCGTCTCCACCTGCGGGCATATCACACCGATCCGCAAGGACGGCAGAAGCCCTTTGACGGTGAGGGGAAAATCATAAGGCCGGTTAGCCGCGACGCCCCGGACCGGATGCGTGTCGGTCACCGTCCTCGTTCCGTCCTTGCTGCAAAAGACGAGCGATGGCTCGCCCAGCTCCAATCCGCTGTATTTGAGGAGGCTCCCGAGCGATGTCGGGATGTTCGCGGGCCGCCCGCCGTGTAGCAGGCCGATTTTTCCGAAGACTGGCGAGCGCCGAACCTTGAATTTGAAGGTCGAGGCGACGCCGAGAGGGTACTCGAAGACCGCAGCCCCGCCCTTCGGTAACAAAAGCTCCCGCCATCTATTGACAGCGATGTTGAACGGCTTGTTGTGCTGATAGCCAAGGATGCCGAGCTTCACGGCTCCGGCGGTTTCGTAGGAGACCTCACCGCCTTTCGCATCGAACACCCGGATCGACGGCTTGAGGACGACATACTGCGCCCCGCCGATGCGCCGCAGAAAGACGAGAACCGATTCATGGGCGTGGCATAGCTGGCTGCCCTGGCTAATCTTTTTAACCGGCTCCCCGAACCAGAGTTCGGAGCGCCCGTCCGTCGCGACCTTTGCCGAGGCCGCCATTGACCGAACGAGGGCTTCGCGCATGAGCCCGACGATCGCGCCATCCTCGAACCGGAATTCGTCGGGGCTGACTGGGGTCCGTTCGATGGGACCTTTGATGTTGTCGCCGAATGCCTCCTTGATCTCGTCGATGGTGCCGAGCGCCAGAACCTTTCCCTTGAAGGGCGCGACGACCAGCGGTCGCATGCCGATCTGTTCGCGCAGCCAAGCCCAGACCTTCTCCTTCGGCCACGTCTTGAGATCGAAGGCCAGCACTTCGGCGGGGCATTCGACTTCAAAGGCGTTGCTCTTGATGAGCGTATTGATCCGACATTCGGCGACTTGGAATGGCTCGCGTGCCAGGAGATCGGGCGGCGCGAAATCGGCGATCGCTTTGCGTGCGGTCTCGCGGCGCTCGCCCTCCAGGCAGTGCAGCGCCAACCGCGCCATGAGGTCGTCGAAACCGAGCGCCGGCACATAGAAGGCGCTGCGCTCGTGCGCGCGGGCGTGTGCGATGAGATCGACCACGGGCGCCGGAATGCCGCCGTCGCTGTAGCCGCACCAGTAAAGGGTGCCCGCGCCCGGCCGCGCATAGGCGGCGCGCAGCGCCTCCATGATGGAGCAGTCGCGCCCGCTGTAACCGCAGACGATCAAGGGATGCTGGCCAAGCTCCTCGATGAGCGCCGCCCGCAGCAGCCGTTCTTGTTCTTGCAGCTCGGCGAGCGTGTTCTTGAGCTTGTCGTAGCGGTAGTCGCCATGGAGCGAGACGCAGAGCAACTCATGCCGCGCCGGCTGGCGCGGAAGGCGGTTCTGCGTATCGATGCCGACCTCAACAGGCGTCAGGCTGAACGCAGCCGCCGCACGGGCGGGCAGCCCGTCAAAATTCGTCGACCAGACGGAGCGGACAATATCGACCTGTGCGAGATGCGCCAGTAGGCGGTAGCCTATATGGGGCTGCGCGTTGCGCACCTTCTGCTGAAAGAAGGCCCGGCGGTCGTCCGGGATCGGGAAGCATTGCCGGATATAGAAGCCATATTCGTCCGGTGAGTCCTCCGCCGGATAGTCACCCTGCTGATCGAGCCATTGCTGGATACGCCGCCGCACGCTGGGCAGCGACAGCTCCATAAACTGGTCCTCCAGACCGGGGTTCTTCGTCAGGAATAGATCGCGCTTCCATTCCCATATGCAGGATTGAGCAGAGGGCAATCCGGAGCTGATGGACGCACCCGCGCCAAGAAACAGGGCATGGGGCGTCTCGCGCCTAACGCCGATTGAGCGGACGAAAGCATCGAGGGAGAGCGAGAAATCGGTATCGCCGGAATCGGCCGGTCCGTTCGCAATCGGCGGCGAGACAAGAATGTCCATCGAATAACTTTGTCCAGGTCGTTCCCCGGTCCTCCTTCGAAACGCTTTAAAATCGCCTCCGCCAAAACAGCCGGTTGAGAGCGCAAACGATAGCCCCGTGCTGCATATGACGACATATGGTGACAGTCTACTAGATATTCGCGGCAAAGAACACCTCTACCCCACATCTTGGGTCGAGGGCGTCATTAGGTCCGAATCGGGTTCAATAAAATCAGGGTTTGAAGGGAAATGCCATCTCCGGTCTGCGACCGGCCCGGCCTGGATCAGTGGCCCAAATTGCGTGCGGCATTGCGCGCGGGCAGCTTCGGTTCCGGGATCGAGCATTCATGATAGACGCCTCGCTAGGCGGAAACCCCGGCAAATTGAGCACCCGGCCGGCCAAAATCGAACGGCTCCGGCGGGCACCGGTTTCACAAAGCCGGCCCACCCCGTTTCCGCCCCAGCGTCCATGAGACGGCATCGCCACGAATGATGCCCTCGACCGGCTTGCCGAGATTTCGTTCCAGCACCGACCGCCATGGGACCAGGGTAAATTCCTTGCTCTTCTCGATGAGGGCGAATCGACCGCTCGCCAGATCGAGGCGGCGGCGGTAGACGCCAGCGATTCGCTCGCCGTGACGGCTCTCGGCATAGGTCAGCCCGAGTTCCCCGGAAAGCTGCGCGGCGACGCGGGCCAGTTCACGGCGGCGCAAGACGGCCAGCAGGTCGCGGCGATAGATCGTGCGGCTCGGCTCCTCCCGGGCCAGCTCCTGTTCGACCAGCCATTGCCGGCGCCGCACCAGTGCCTCGCGAACCTCGTGCCCGAAGCCGGCATCGCGGAGCGGCGTCGGGGCGTCCGCGACCAGATCGCGATCGAGCCAGGTTGCCCCCTCGGTGCCGAGTTGCCGGGCGACCGACAGGGCCGAGAGAATTTCGACCGTGACCGGATGTTGACGCGCCTGCCCGCGTTCATAGGCCATGGCCCGGTCGAGATGGTCGGGCGCGATCACCCAGCTTCCGTCCGGCTGGCGCTCGACCCCGGCGCGGGCGCGCCGCATCGCTTCCAGCCGGCGGATATGCGCCTCGGCAAAATCCTGTGACGCGTTCGGGTCGTGCCGCAGATGGATATCGATCGAATAGCGCCCCTGATGGGTCGAGGCGATCTCGGCGATTTTGCGGTCGGCGGCGCGGATTTCGACCGGGCGCGGCGAAATCGCGATGATTGCCCCCTCCGGCAGCGCCTCGGTCGCATCGCCTCGGCCGATATCGACCCAATGGGACCGGCCATCGACGCCGTCGAGCACGAGGTAATGGCGGTCCTCGATCTCGTCGGACAGACCGCGCGCGACGACGCGACCGACCAGCCGCTTCGGGGCGGCGGCATCGGCCGGATCATAGATCGCGTAATCACCGGCACCGCGCGGCCGCCCGTCTTGGGCCATTTCCCGGTGCAGCGCCTTGATGATGTCGCCGCGCTCGCCGAGCCGGCGCAGTACCGGCTCCAACTCGGGCGACAGATGCCAGGAGCCCGGCGCGGTTTCCTCGGCCAGGCCGAGCCGTTCGAGCGTCCGCAGCCGTCCCATGCGCAGGGTGTGCTGGAACCGGGCCGGCTCGGTCGCGGACGGCATCAGGGCACCGATTTCGATTCGGCCCGCCTCGTTGGCCGCGCGCAACAGGCCGCGATCGAGGCTGGTGACGCGCTCCTGCCCGACTTCATGGGTGAGGCGCTGTTCGATTTCCCGGTCGGTGCGTGGACCGAGATCCAGCGAGACCAGTTCGGAGGCCCGCTCGCGCAGCCCATGGGTCAGGTATTCGCGGGCGATGATGAGATCGCGGCCGGTCTCGTCCTTGCCGCGGATCACGATATGGCTGTGCGGGTGGCCGGTGTTGTAGTGATCGACCGCGGCCCAATCGGGCCTGGTGCCGAGATCCTCTTCGGCGCGCTGCATCAGGCGTCGGGTCAGATCCTTCAGATCGTCGTAGTCGGCGCCGTCCTCCGGGGTGACGATGAAGCGGAACTGGTGACGGTCGCCCTCGGCCCGCTCCAGGAAGGCTTTGCCGTCAGCCCGATCGCGCTCGGCGTCATAGAGTTCGCCGGGGGCGCCCTCGCGGGTGACGCCGTCGCGCTGAATGTAGCGGAGATGGAGGCGCGCGCCGTCGAGGCCCTTGCCGGCGATCTTGACGATGCGGGTCTTGACCACGACGCGCCGGGCGCGGAAGGCGGCATAGCGGTCGCGGCTGGCAAGAACCCGGCCGACCCCGGCGCCGCGCCCGATCCGGTTGCCGTGAAAGCCGCTCCGCCCTTTCCGGCTGCCGCCGCGCGGCTTTCCGCCCGCCAAAGCGATGGCGTGGAGCACGCGCTGGAGATAGCGCTTCGCCCGCTTGCCGGAACCGCGCGAGCGGATGCGGCCGAGGCGCGGAACGAGGTCGTCATCGTCATGCGCCATGATCGTTCCCGCTGCCATGGGGTGGCGATTCGGCACGACCGTGGATTACGGCTTGATTTTGGGTATTGGGCGCTATCGAGATCGTGGCGGCGCAAGCGCTTGGCACCAGCATGGCGCCATCCCGATAGGGCATGGCGCCATGCCAAGTAGATGTGCAGACAAGGGAAAATGGGCCGATGGCGCCATTCCTTTCATCTTGCCCTCGACTCTGCCCCTCGATCCGCTGGCCTCGGTGACTATTCTTGGCCTTCTCGCCGTAACTTCGCACCGATCGAAACACCAGCACCGACGACAGAAAATGCAGGGCAGCG
>JAXDMU010000202.1:0-4875 GCA_034665905.1 Aliidongia sp.
ATGCCGATATCGTCGATCGTCAGGCCGTGCTGCTTCAAGAGCTTGGGGATGGCGAAGACCGGGCCGATGCCCATTTCGTCCGGATTGCAGCCCGCCACCGCCATGCCGCGATAGGCACCGAGCGGCGTCAGGCCGCGCCGTTCGGCCTCCTTCGCCTCCATCAGCACCGAGGCCGAGGCGCCGTCGGACAATTGCGAGGCGTTGCCGGCCGTGATGAAGCGGCCTTCCTTGAGGGTCTGACCGCCCTTGAACACCGGCTTCAGACCCGAGAGATCGGCCAGCGTGGTCTGCGGCCGGTTGCCTTCGTCCGCGGTCAGCGTGACCGGGCGCTTGGTGGTCTCACCGGTCGCCTTGTCCGTCACATTCATGATCGTGGCGAGCGGCACGATCTCGGCATCGAAGGCGCCGGCCGCCTGGGCCGCCGCCGTGCGCTGCTGCGATTGCAGCGCGAATTCATCCTGCGCCTCGCGGCTGATGCCGTAGCGCTCGGCAACGATTTCCGCGGTCTCGATCATCGCCATATAGAGCGCCGGCACGGACACCAGCAGCGCCGGATCGGCCGCCCGGAAGCGGTTGGCGTGCTCGGCCGTGAGCGAGATCGATTCGAGCCCGCCGCCAATCGTGATGGTCATGCCGTCATGCAGGATCTGTTTGGCGGCAGTCGCGATCGCCATCAGGCCCGAGCCGCATTGCCGGTCGACCGTCATGGCGGCGACCGTATCGGGCAAGCCGGCACGCAGCGCGCATTGGCGCGCCGTGTTGTAGCCGGTCGTGCCCTGCTGCACGGCGGCACCGAGGATGACATCGTCGATCTCCGCCCCGTCGATGTCGGCCCGCTTCACCGCCGCGGCGATGACATGGCCGCCGAGGGTTTGGCCCTGGGTGTCGTTGAACGCACCGCGACCGGCCTTGCCGATCGGCGTGCGCGCGGTCGAGACGATGACTGCTTCGCGCATGGTCTGTTTCCTCTCTGATTTATGCTTGTGGAAAACGAGGCGGTGGCGCCCCGCCGCTTGTCATTTCGACCGCGGCACCGCATTTTGTCTCAGTGCCGCCGCGCGCTTTGCCCGCGCGGTAATGCCGTTCCAATCCCGCGCCTCGATCGCCTCCGCATTGGCGATCCAGGTGCCGCCGACCAACGGCACGTTCGGCAGCGCCAGATATTCGGCGGCATTCTCTTCATTGACCCCGCCGGTCGGACAGAAAACGATGCCTTGGAACACCGAAGCATAGGCACGCAGCATGGCCGGGCCGCCCGACTCGCGGGCCGGGAAGAATTTGAGGAATGTGAAATTCATCTCGCGCGCCGCCAGAATCTCGGACGCGGTCACGGCGCCCGGCAGATAAGGCAGGCCCGACGCGATGCCCGCCGCGGCCAGATCCGGCGTCAATCCCGGACTGACCAGGAAGCGCGCGCCGGCATTGCAAGCATCCGTGATGTCGGCCGCGCGCAATACCGTGCCGGCACCGATCCTCGCTTCCGGCAGCGCCCGGGCGATGGCCGCAATCGCGGCAAGCGACGAGGCGGTACGCATGGTAACCTCGATGGTGCCGAGACCGCCCTCAAGCAGCGCCTCGGTCAAAGGGACGGCATCCTCCACACGGTGGAGTGTTACGATCGGGATGACCGAGATCTGGTCGAAGCCTTGCGGCATGATGTGGCCTTCCTGACACGCGTGATCCGGCATGATTGCGGGTGCGACCCTAAACCAGGGATCGATCCGGACCAAGCCCGGTCGCAAGCGACATTGCGACGCTCGCGACCGGTTCCAGTTGTAGGGGGCTCAGGCGACCCGGTTCGGCAGCTTGCGCCCGTCGAAATGGGCGGCGAGATTGTCGATCATCACCTGCCCCATCGCCGTGCGGGTCTCGACGGTGGCACTGCCGAGATGCGGTTGCAACACGACATTATCCATCGCGAACAACGCGTCCGGCACATGCGGTTCGCGCGTGAAGACATCGAGGGCGGCCGCCCCCAGCGTGCCGCTCTGCAAGGCTGCGACCAAGGATGCCTCATCGACCACCGCGCCGCGCGCGATATTGACCAGCGTGCCGTCCGGCCCAAGCGCCGCCAGCACCTCGGCCGAGATCAGGCCGCGTGTGGCCGGGGTCAGCGGACAGATCACCATCAGAAAATCGGCTTCGCGCGCAATCTCCAGCAGATCGGCGACATACGGCCAGGGTGCCTCGGGCTTGGGCCGCGGCCCGTGCCACATCACCTTCATGCGGAAGGCTTCGGCCCGGCGACCGATCGCGGTGCCGATCTGGCCCAGCCCGACGATGCCCAGCGTGCGGCCGGCCACGGTGCGGGCCAGCGGGAAATTACCCTCGACCCACTTGCCGGCGCGCACGAAGCGATCGGCGCGGCTGATCTGGCGGGCCGAATCGAGGATCAGCGCCATGGCCAGATCGGCGACTTCATCGGTCAGCACGTCCGGCGTGTTGGTGACGGGAATGCCGCGCGCCTTGGCGGCCGCGACATCGACCCAATCATAGCCCACGCCGAAATTCGCGATGATCTCAAGCTTGGGCAACGCCGCAATCAGCGCTGCATCAGCCCCGGCCGCGCCGGCAATGCCGCGAATATCCTTGCCTTTGGTTTCGAGGAACGCCGCGCGCTCGGCAGCCGCCGGCAGGGTGTGGACGGTGAAAAGCCGCTCCAGCGCCGCCTGGACAGCAGGCAGCACGCGGCCGGTGAGGAGAATCTCTGGGGGCATCAGCCAAGCTCCGATGGCAATACGCCCGGCACCAGTTGCCGGAACCAGCCTGATATCACGAGCGACGCGATCTGCGCCATGTCGGGTGCCATGATCCGGTCGCGATCGAGAAAAGACACACGCGCACGGATCGCCGCCATCGCCTGGATCAGCATCGGACTGGTCTCCAGCGGCCGGCGGAAATCGACACCCTGGGCCGCAGCCAGCAATTCGATGCCGATGATCACGGCGGCATTGCGCGCCATCTCGCCGACGCGGCGCGCGCCATGGGTCGCCATGCTGACATGATCTTCCTGATTGGCCGAGGTCGGCAGGCTGTCGATGCTGGCCGGATGGGCCAGCAGCTTGTTCTCGGCGGTCAATGCCGAGGAACTGACCTGCGCGATCATGAAGCCGGAATTCAGCCCCGGCTCGGCCACCAGAAAGGCCGGCAGGCCGCTGCTCATCTTGGCATCGACCAGCAAGGCCATGCGTCGTTCCGAAATCGAACCGATCTCAGCCACGGCAATCGCCAGCGTGTCGGCGGCGAAGGCGACCGGCTCGGCATGGAAATTCCCGCCCGAGACGATTTCCGGCCCGTCGGCTCCGTCGCGGAACACCAGCGGATTGTCAGAAACGCCATTGGCCTCGTGCCCGAGCACGCCGGCCGCATAGGTCATGAGATCGAGCACGGCGCCCATCACCTGGGGCTGACAGCGCAGGCTGTAGGGATCCTGCACCCGCTCGCAATGCAGATGCGAAGCGCGGATGGGGCTGTCGTCGAGTAAGGCCTTGAGCCGGGCACCAACCACGCGCTGGCCCGGCTGCCCGCGCACCGCATGGATGCGATCCTGGAACGGCACGTCGCTTCCCAGCATGGCATCGACCGACAAGGCGCCTGCGACCAGTGCCGCGGCGAAATCATCCTCGACCGCAAACAGCCCGGCGAGCGCCAGCGCGGTCGAGACCTGCGTGCCGTTGAGCAGCGCCAGCCCTTCCTTCGCCGCAAGCGTAACCGGCCGCAAGCCGGCTTGCGCCAGCGCGGTCGCGGCCGGGCACACCGCACCCGCGATCCGCACCTCGCCCTCGCCGATCAGCGCCAGCGACATATGGGCCAACGGCGCCAGATCGCCCGAAGCGCCGACCGAGCCTTGTGCCGGCACGCACGGCATGATGCCGCGATTGACAAATTCGATCAGCAATTCCAGCGTCTCGCGCCGAGCGCCGGAATAGCCCTGCGCCAGGCTGTTGATCTTCAGGATCATGATCAGCCGCACCAGCCGATCATCAAGCAGCGGCCCGGTTCCGGCGGCATGCGACAGCACCAGATTGCGCTGCAATTGGGCGACCGATTCGGGCGGAATCCGCGTCGAGGCGAGGCTGCCGAAGCCGGTGTTGACGCCATAGGTCGCACGGCCCCCGGCCAGCACCGCGCCGACCGCCGCCGCCGACTCCTCGACCGGCCGCCATGCGGACGGGGCAAGCCGGATCGACTCGTCACCGCGATAGAGTCGGCGCAGATCGCCGAGCGACAGCGTACCCGGCACCAGTTCGAAAAAACTCATCTTGGAACTCCGTGGAGTGTCAGGCATTGGCCGCTTCGTGCATCGTCACCACGGCCCCACCCTGGCCTCGATTCATATCCGGCAGAGTTGCCAACTTCCAGAAAGATCCGCCCGCCGATCGCGAATGGCCGGTTCGGCAATCGGTCGAGCGGGGTTACGGCGCCTCGGTTATCAATGGTATGGAGATCGACATGATTTGCCCGATAGCGATACCCTGATCTGCAATTTCTCCTCCACTGAGAAGTTGCCGGCGCGACAGGCCGCTACCCCCGCCTCAACCGCCGCCGTCGGAAATCCGTGACGATCTCGCGCGCCGCATTGTGCCCCGGCGCCCCCGTGACACCCCCGCCCGGATGCGTCCCGGAGCCGCACATATAGAGCCCCGGCAGCGGCGCGCGGTAATCGGCGTGGCCCAGCATCGGGCGGGCTGAGTAGATCTGGTTGAGGTCGAGGGCACCATGGAAGATGTCGCCGCCGATCAGGCCGAAGCGGCGTTCCAGGTCGAGCGGGCTATGGATCTGGCGGCCGAGCACCGACGCCTTGAAATTCGGGGCGTAGGTCGTGACCGTGTCGATCATCAGGTCGGCCACTTCCTCGCGATGATCATCCCATGA
>JAXDMU010000203.1:0-4262 GCA_034665905.1 Aliidongia sp.
TCGGTGACGAGGCCAAGCTGATGCTCGGCCGCACGCCCGGCAACATCCAGGCGATCCGCCCCTTGCGCGACGGCGTCATCGCCGATTTCGAAGTCGCCGAGGAGATGATCAAGCATTTCATTCGAAAGGTGCATAACCGGCGCAGCTTCGCCTCGCCGGAAATCATCGTGTGCGTGCCGTCGGGCTCGACCGCGGTCGAGCGCCGCGCCATTCAGGAATCGGCCGAAAGTGCCGGCGCACGCCGGGTGTTCCTGATCGAGGAGCCGATGGCGGCGGCGATCGGTGCCGGCCTGCCGGTGACGGAGCCGACCGGGTCCATGGTCGTCGATATCGGCGGCGGCACGACTGAGGTCGCGGTGCTGTCGCTGGGCGGCATCGTCTATTCGCGCTCGGTTCGGGTCGGCGGCGACAAGATGGACGAGGCGATCATCGCCTATATCCGGCGCAACCATAATCTGCTGGTCGGTGAAGGCAGCGCCGAGCGGATCAAGAAGGAAATCGGCTCGGCCTGCATGCCGGAAGACGGCGAGGGCAGGGTCATGGAAATCAAGGGCCGCGACCTGATGAACGGCGTGCCCAAGGAACTGGTCATCTCGGAACGCCAGATCGCTGAAAGCCTGGCCGAACCGGTCGGTGCGATCGTCGAGGCGGTCAAGGTGGCGCTCGAACACACCGCACCTGAACTGGCGGCCGACATCGTCGACAAGGGCATCGTGCTGACCGGCGGCGGCGCACTTCTCGGCAACCTCGATTTCATCCTGCGCCATGCGACCGGCCTGCCGGTCTCGATCGCTGACGATCCGCTGAGCTGCGTGGCGCTCGGTACCGGTCGCGCGCTGGAAGAGATGAAGACACTCAAGAACGTTCTAATCAGTATGTATTAACCGTTCGCGGATATTTTCATTGCAGAATCGCGACGGGCCTTCCGCACGGCGGTAGAAAATGGCAAAGTCACGTCGATTGCCAGGGAGTTCCAGGGCGGTGGCCACGAGTTCCGCAGGGATTGAGCAAAAATACCGGGGCACCCCCATTGCGGGCGTGGCCGGATGCTCCTGGCTTGCCTCAGCCCCCGATAAAGGCCGGCGGGGAACGGATCGATGAAGTCGCGTTCCGCACCGCTCTTGCATTTCATGGCGCCGCTGCGATCCGCGACACAGCGTTTTGCCTATTCCGCCCTTCTGCTCGGCTCCGTGGCGGTCATCATACTTGGCCGGGCCGATGCGGCGCTGATCGAGCGACTGCGCAGCGCCACTGCGGATTTCGTCTCGCCCGTGCTCTCCGTGCTGTCGCAGCCGGTGGCGGCGGTCGGCGGTGTGGTCGATCGCGTCGGTCAGGCGGCGCTGCTCTATGAAGAAAACGACCGGTTGCGGTCGGAGAACGCCGTGCTGTTGCAATGGCAGCAGGCCGCGCGACAGCTTGAGGGCGAAAATGCCGAACTGCGCGGCCTGACCAATTATTATCCCGAGACGACAAGCTGGTTTGCGACCGGCCAGGTGATCGGCACCGCGGGCGGCGCCTATTCGCGCAATCTGCTGATCAATCGCGGCAGTGCCGACGGCATCGCCAAGGGGCAAGCGGTCGCATCGGGTGCCGGGCTGGTCGGGCGCATCGCCGAAGTCGGTTCGCGGGCGTCGCGCGTCCTGCTGCTGACCGATCTCAACAGCCGTATCCCGGTCTCACTCGACAGCACGCATGAGCGCGCGATCCTCGCCGGCGACAATACCGACCGGCCGCAACTGATTTACCTGCCGCCGCACGCCAAGCCGCAACCGGGTGACAAGTTGGTCACCTCGGGTGATGGCGGCGTGTTTCCGCCCGGCCTCATCGTCGGCGTGGTCTCGTCGATCGAGGGGACCACCATTCGCGTCGAGCCCGCGACCGATCTGTCGCGCGTCGAATATTTACGCGTGATCGATTTCGGCCTGGGCGGGGTGTTGCCGCAAAACGCCGTGCCCCTGCCCAAGCAATCCAAGAAGGCTCATACGGAGTCGAGCGGGGGCCGATGAAGCCGAACCCGGTCGAGCCCGTTCATGGGTTCGGCCCGAAGCTGGCGCCGGCTGTGTTGACCGTGGTGCTCGCCGTTCTTTCGGTGGTTCCGGTCGGCATTCCGGGTTATGCGGCGGTCACACCCAATTTCGTGCTGATGTCGGTCTATCACTGGTCGATCTATCGGCCCGAGCACATGCCGTATCTGGCGGTGTTCCTGATCGGGCTGCTGCTCGATCTGCTGACCTCGGCACCGGGCAGCGTGGTCGGGTTGACGCCGTTGCTGCTGCTGATCATCCGTTCGATCATCCTCGGACAGCGCCGGTTGTTCGTCGGACGCAGCTTTCCGCTGGTCTGGTGGGGCTTCGTCGTGGCGGTCCTGGTGTTTGATCTGGCGAGTTGGGTGACGGGCAGCGCGCTTTCCGGCGGCTTTCTGGAGCCGCGCAGCCTGGCATTCCAGGCGGTGCTCACCGTTGCCTTCTTTCCGTTGCTGACGCTGCTCTTCGTGCGCGTGCAGCGCGTCACGACATCGGCGGCCTGAGCGCCATGGCGTCGCGCGATCAGGAGCAAGGCCGCTACAAGGTGCTGACCCGGCGCGCGGTCCTGCTGGGCGGTGGGCAGGTGGCGCTGCTGGGGGCGCTGGTCGGACGGATGTATTATCTCCAGGTGCTGGAGGCGCAGCGCTATACCGTGCTGGCCGAGGAGAACCGGATCAATCTGCGTCTGCTGGCACCGCGCCGGGGCCGGATTCTCGACCGTTTCGGCGTGCCGCTCGCCACCAACGATCAGAATTATCGCATCGTTCTGGTGGCCGAACAGGCCGGCGATCTCGACTCGACGCTGGCCGCGATCGGCACGCTGATCGCGCTCGACGAGACGGAGCGGCACAAGGTACTGCGCGACGTCAAGCGCAAGCACAGCTTCGTGCCGGTGGTCGTGCGTGAAAATCTGAGCTGGGACGAGGTGTCCCGGATCGAGGTCAACATCAACGAATTGCCCGGCGTCAATATCGAGGTCGGCTCCAGCCGCTTCTACCCCTTCGCCGATCGCGCCAGCCATATCGTGGGGTACGTCGCACCGGTCGCGATCGCCGAACTGACCGGTGATCCGGTCATGGAATTGCCGGATTTCCGCATCGGCAAAAGCGGCATCGAGAAGGCGCAGGATGCGGGCTTGCGGGGCACTGCCGGCGCCAGCCAGATCGAGGTCAACGCGCTGGGCCGCGTGGTGCGCGAGATCAACCGGGATGAGGGCCAGATCGGCCGCGATGTGGTGACCACCCTCGATATGTGGCTCCAGGATTTCACCATGCGCCGTCTGCGCTCGGAGGAAAGCGCCACCTGCGTCGTGATCGACATCGTCACCGGCGAGATCCTGGTCATGGCGTCTTCGCCATCCTACGACGCCAACGCCTTCACCAAAGGCATCACCAATGCGATCTGGCAGCAACTCAACACCGACCCGCATGTCCCGCTCAACAACAAGGCGATCCAGGGGGTCTATCCGCCTGGATCGACCTTCAAGCCGGTCGTCGCTATTGCGGCGCTCGAGGCGGGATTGATCACGCCGGATTATCGGGTCAGTTGCCCCGGCGTCTTCACGGTCGGCGACCATGATTATCATTGCTGGCGCCATGGCGGCCACGGCACGCTCGATCTGCATGGCGGGCTGAAAAACTCCTGCGACGTCTATTTCTATAATGTCGCGATGAAGCTGGGCGTCGATCGGGTTGCGGCCATGGCGAACAAGCTGGGGCTGGGCGTGCTGACCGGCATCGATATCCCCAATGAGCGCGCCGGCAATATCCCGACCAAAGCCTGGAAACTGGCCAAATACGGCGTGCGCTGGGTCGATGGCGACACGCCGTCGATCGCGATCGGACAAGGCTATATCGGCGTGACGCCGCTGCAACTCTCGACCATGTTGGCGCGGCTGGTTTCGAACCGGGCGGTCGTCCCGCATTTCACCCGTGCCGCCGGAATCATCGCACCGGGCGTGCCAGTCGCGCCCGATCCGGGCAGCGAGGAATTCGCGCCGCTGGGCTTGACCCCCGCTCATGTCGCGGTGGTGCTGTCCGGCATGAATGCCGTGACCAACGAGCCGGGCGGTACCGCCTATGGCGCGCGCATCACCGACGTCGGGTTCGAAATGGGTGGCAAGTCCGGCACCTCGCAATTCCGCCAGATCACCGCGACCGAACGGGAACACGGCATCAAGAAGGGCGAGCAACTGCCCTGGAAGGACCGCGAGCACGCGCTCTTCATCGCCTTCGCGCC
>JAXDMU010000204.1:0-3839 GCA_034665905.1 Aliidongia sp.
CGACCGCACTAGCCGCAGCCGATACCCGAACCAACCCGCAGCCGATCAACCAGAACGGCACGTCCGGTACCCTCGTCAACACGATCACCTGACGTCGAACGCCCCTCTTTGGAACGTTCTTTGGTCAGTGGGGCGGGCCTCCGTGCCCGCCTCGCCACGAAGCGGGCACGCAGGCCCCGCTCCACGGTCGGTAAAGCCATCTGCCTGCCGTAACCAAGCACCTCTGGGACTTGTTCCGGTTCCACAGCGACCGATTGTTAACCGTCGCTCGACACTTCGGTCATAATTATCGCAAATTGCGGAGACATGTTTTATCGTTTGCCGCCGCATTGAACGGGCGAGTTGAGTTCACCGGGCCGGGATGATGTATGACGCGCGGAAACCGATGAAGCATCGGCTGTTGCTGGAACACGCCTCGGCCGTTCTGATCGAGCGGCCGGTCGCGACGCGGCGTCTGCTGCGCTCGGCGCTGCATGATATCGGCCTGCGCCAGCTGCGCGAGTTGGACCAGATGCCGGAGTCGGGGACCGAGTTCGATCTGTTGCGGGCCGCCGATCTGATCGTGGTCGATCTGTCGGAGGAGGATTTCGCCGGTGCCCGGCTGGTCGCGAATATCCGCCGCCGCGTTGCCGCCTTCAATCCGTTCGTCACCACCATCGCCACCAGCTTCACCGCGACATCGAACGTCATCGGCAGTGCGGTCAATGCCGGCACCGACGGCATTTTGCTCAAGCCGTTTTCGCAACAGCAAGTGTATGATCAGGTGCTGCAATTGATCGAGCGGCGTCGGCCTTTCGTCGTCACGGCCAATTACATCGGGCCGGAGCGCCGGCCGAGTGCGCGCATCGGTGCCGGTTCGGCCCCCGGCATCGACGTCCCCAATACCTTGCGCGACAAGCTGATTAAGGGTCGATCCTATAATTCCGCCGCGGCGGCGGCGGCGATCGAATCCTCCTGGGGCTGGGTCAATCAGGAATTCGGGCTGCGCGGTGCATTCCAGATTCTCTATTTGGTGCGTCTGGCCAAGGCGGCGCTCAATGATCCGACGCCCGAAGGCTCCGGGCGCGAACTGCTCCGCCTGCGCGATGCCGCGCGGGAGCTGCTGGCCCGGATCGCCGAGACGCAATTGCGCGATATCGCCGCCGAACTGACCGATTGGATCACGCATCGGCTCGATCTCAATCCGGGGGCGGGCAACGGGCGCGTGCTGGATCGGATCACCGGCCTCGCGGCGACGCTGATCGGGCTGCTCGGCAGCAGTGCTGCCCCCGAGGATCTGATTCTTCAGGCCGACCGCGCCGCTTTGGACTATCGGGCGCGCCAGGCGGCCCTCGCCTCATGAGGACGGTGTGCCGCGTTCCGTGTCCGTCGGGATAAAGCGCACGGCCGGCAACGTCACCGTTGCCGTGGTGCCGACACCGGGCAACGACGTGAGAAGAAGCTGCCCACCATGCTCCTCGACCAGTGCGCGCGACAGCGGCAGCCCCAGTCCCGTGCCCTCATAGGGGCGGCTATGGGCGGCGTGGACCAAGCCGAACGGCTCGAATGCCTGGGCGATGTGGCCAGGATCCATACCGATTCCGGTATCGCTGATCGCCAGCATCAGGCCGCCCGACGCGTTGCGTCCCGCCCGGATCGCGATATCGCCGCCCGGTTCGGTGAATTTGATCGCGTTGGACAAAAGATTGAGCACGATCTGCTTCAGCCGCACCGGATCGGCCCGCACCATCGGCAGGCCGGGCTCGATCTCCGGCCTGACACGCAATTTGCCGCGGGTCAGCCGCTCACGCATCAGCGAGGTGCAATCCTCGACCAGTGCCGCGATATCGACCGCACCGTCGTTCAGGACGATCTTGCCGGCTTCGACCCGAGCGAGGTCGAGCACGGTGTTGATGATGTTCAACAGGTGCTGCCCGCTGGCATGGATGTCGGTCACGTAGCCGCGATAGCGCTCATTGCCGACCGGGCCGAAGGTTTCCGCCTCGATCATCTCGGAAAAGCCGATGATGGCGTTGAGCGGCGTGCGCAGCTCGTGGCTCATATTGGCGAGGAATTCCGATTTGGCCTTGTTCGCGGTCATCGCCTCCGACATTGCCGCTTGGAGCTGTTCTTCGCGCCGCTTGAGCAGTGTGATGTCGCGCCGCATTGCCACGACACCACCGTCGCGCATGCGTCGCTCGGTGCCCTGAATCCATTGTCCGTTGGCGAGCTGTACTTCCCACGCGCCGTTGCCGCGGTGAAAATCCTCAAGGCGCAGGGTGATGAAGCCTTCCGGATCGTCGATCGGCGAGGCGGCAATGCTGCTGCGCATCGCGGCCTCGAAGCTGGAGCCGGGCGAAAAGACGAAACCGGGATCGATCGCGGCATGAATCTCGCGCAGTCGGGAATTGGCGAGAAGCAGGCCGCCGCCGGCATCGTACAGCGCGAAGCCCTCGGACAGGCTTTCGATGGCGTCTTCGAGTCGCCGGCGCGCATCGAGCGCATCGGCCTCGGCGGTCTTGGTGGCGGTGATGTCGATGAAGACGCCGTCCCACAGCACCGTGCCGCCAGTGCTCTCGGTTGGCAAGGCAGTGCCGCGCAGCCAGCGAACGCTGTTGGAGGCCAGTATCCGAAATTCGCAATCCCACGGCACCCGTGCCCGATGGGCCGCGCGCAGGCTGTTCTGCAAACGCTCCTTGTCCTCGACATGGCAGCTTCCGAGGATCAGCCGGGAGTCGCGCAACACATCGGCCGGGGTCTTGCCAAAGACTTCGAAGACCCGGTCGCTGATATACTCGAACTGCGATTCCCCGGGAAGGTCCACCCGAAGCTGAAAGACCACGCCGGAGATATTCGCATAGATCCGCCGGAGCTGCGCCTCGCGCTCGGTGCGGGCCAGGGCGGCGTCCGCCAGTTCTCGATGGTGCAGCCTTCGTTCCGTAATGTCGATGCGAAGCGAAACGGTGTCGCCGGACGGGGTGTGGCGATCATGAGCGCGAATCCATCGTCCATCGGCCAAAGGCAGCTCGGATGTTTCGGAGGCCGCCCGGAAATTGGCGAGACGGGCTGCGACATAGGCCTCTATTTCGGCCGAATCGGCATCGGGATACAAATCCGGCAGATTGCGGCGCAGCAGCGTTTCGAACGCGACGCCCGGACGAAGCAAATCCGCAGTCAGCGGAAAGATCGCCCGGCACTGGCTGTTGGCCAGCACCATTTTTTCGTCGCTGTCGAACAGGATGAAGCCGACCGGCAGCGTCTCGATCGCCTCGACCAGCCGAGCTTCCGCCTGAGCCGCTCGCCGCTCGGCCACCTCGGCATGGCGCAGCGCCGGTGCCTCGTTCAGAGCCTGATTACGCCGGGTGCCTTCGCTGACGTCTCGGCAGAACCAGATTTGCTGTGGCTCGGTGGAAGGCAGATCGAACGGGGCGGTGCGGATCTCGATCCAACGGTTGCCGCTCAGCGCTACCGTCGTGCAACAGCCGGGCTGACGCGAGGCGATAAGCAGGGCCTGCTTGTCTTGCATTTGCGCCCGAATCTGACGCCAGACCGAGCGGACGCTGCTGCCGGGGGAAAGTTGCCACAAATCGGCAAAGCGCCGGTTCCAGGCCAACGGATACCGGCCGTGTCCGGTGACAAGGACCGCATCGGAGCACGCCTCGAGCCATGCTGTCGCGAAAGACTCGGCGGCATGGCGCGACAAAGCGACGTTATCGGCGGCACGGCTCATCGGCACCCTGATAGGCTGGCAGGCGGTCGGGCTGGCGACCTTGGAAAAGCAGCTTAGGCGTGTGGAATAAACCATTCCTTAAATTGTGGCGGGCCGACGACGATCACGGATGCTATGACACCGGTTCCTT
>JAXDMU010000205.1:0-7088 GCA_034665905.1 Aliidongia sp.
GCTCGGACGCGGTTTCGAGGGGTAAATTGGCATCGTGCGGGACCGAGGTTCGGCGCGTGCCCAGATTTCTCCGTAGCGTGATAGCGCTTTCCACTATTTTGTTGGTTTCGCAAGGTTTCTCACACGAGGCGGGTGTGGTGCACACGCCGGCGGTCGATATCGGCTACGAGACTTTCGGCGCCCGCGGCGACGCGGTGCCGGTGATCGCCGTGAATGGCGGTCCCGACCTGACGCCCAAACCGGCCGAATTCCAGGCCTTCCCGACGCTGGTCCTGTCGGGCCGCTACGACATGAACGTGGCACCAGATTCCCGGCGCCAAAATCGTCTTCTTCGGGCGTAGCGGCCATCTGCCGTCCTACGAAGAGCCGGCGAGATATCGCACCGTTCTGGAAGGATTTTTAGACGGGCGCTGAAATCGCCCGGCTCCGCTACACCTTCCGGACTTCGCTCAAGAAAGTGCCCACCCGCGCGCGCAGCATCACGGCCTGTTCATTCAACCGGTCGGCCGCGGTCAGCACCGCAACCGCAGCGGCACCGGTGTCTTCGACCACCTGGTTCAGCCCGGTGATGTTGCTGGAGACTTCCGAGGTGCCGCGGGCCGCCTGCTGAACATTGCGGGCGATCTCCTGGGTTGCGGCACCCTGTTGTTCCATCGCGGCGGCGATCGAGGTCGAAATTTCGTTCATCCGGCCGATCGTCTTGTCGATACGGTCGATCGCCCCGGCCGCGTTGCCGGTCGTATCCTGCATCGAAGCAACCTGCGCGGCGATTTCCTCCGTGGCACGGGCCGTCTGAGTCGCCAGATTTTTGACTTCGGAGGCGACCACCGTGAAACCCTTGCCGGCCTCGCCCGCGCGCGCCGCTTCGATCGTTGCGTTCAGCGCCAGCAGATTGGTCCGGGCCGCGATGTCTTTAATCAGCCGAACCACTTCACCGATCTTCTGCGCAGCTTCGGACAGGCTGCGCATGGTTGCCATGGTCTCACCGGCCTCGGTCACGGCCTGCCCGGCGATCGCCGAAGATTGCGCTACCTGGCGTGCAATTTCCTGAATGGACGAGGAGAGTTCTTCTGCCGCGGCCGCCACGGTCTGGACGTTTTCCGACGCATCGTCCGATGCAGCGGCGACGGCGCCGGCCTGCTTGGACGCAAGGTCGGCGTTGTTCGACATGCCGCCCGAGGTATTGCGCAACTCCGCCGCCGCCTCGGCCAGCACGTCGAGTACGCGGCCGGCATCGCGATCGAAATCGGTGTTGATCGTCTCGATCCGCGCCGTACGCTGTGCTGCGCCGGCTTGCGCGCTGCGCTGAAGTTCCGCCAGGCGATCCGCCTCGATCATCGTATTCTTGAAAACCTCGACCGCCCCGGCCATGGCGCCGATCTCGTCCTTGCGACCGATTCCGGTGACCTCGGCTGCGAGATCGTGATGGGCTAACCGACCCATCGCCGCGGTCAACCGCTGGATCGGCGTGGACATCCCCCGGACCATCAGCCAGCCCAAAAGCGCACATATGGCAGCCGACACGGCGAGTGCCGCATAGATCATGCTTTTGGTCGAAGCATAGATGGCGGCACCGCGGTCGGCGGCGGCCTTGCCATCCTTGACGTTCAGATCGGCGTCCTGAACCAGCGCCGAGCGGGCGCGACCGAATTGATCACGCGATTCGGTATTGTAGATCAAAACGGCCGCCTTGGAGTCGTTCCCATGGGCCAGACCGATCATTTTTGTCGAGACGCCGACATAGCGCTCCCACTCCTGATCGAACTGACGGATCAGGGTTTCGGTCGGGCTGCCGCGGACGACCATCGGATCATAGGCCTTGCGGGCATTGGCGATGTCTTTCGTCGCGTTGTCGATGTCGGCCTTCACCTCATCGAGTTCGCTGGAATTGTCGGCCGCCATCACGAGATAGCGACCCTCGCGCACCCGATATGTATAAATCGCGATGAACAGCGTGCCCATCTGCGCGGTGCTTGGCAGGAAATTGTTTCTCATCTCTTCCGCGTCGCCATCGACCGCGTTCAGCCGATCGAGCGACAGAAGGCCCAGCGAAACGATGATGACCAGCATCAAGACGAAGCTAAGGGGGATTTTGATCCGGATGGCGAGGTCGTCAAATTTCCGCATGTCATCCCCGTGAGGTGCGACGGGCGGCGATATCGTAATAAACTGCGGACCGCCCGGCCAAATGCTAGTTAACTGTAAAGGATCACTCGGCAGGTTAAAATTTTGGAAATATCACCGAGCGGCGATCGAAAAAGTTAACAAAAATTCATCCGTCGCGTCGCCGCAGCGTTCGCAATCACCGGCAATCGAAAGTGATGACGTTGGGTTTGGTGCCCTCGCCATCGGCGCGACGCTGGGCGGTGCGGCTATAGACGGCGCATTGCTTTTGCGCCTCCACCGCCGCTGCGTCGGGGTCCCTCGCGCTGTATTCGAGCGTAATCACCGCGATCGGCGTTGCCGCCGTCTCGGAATCGCTGGAGCATCCGGTCGCGAAAAGGGCGATCGGCAGGAGCGAAAAGGCGAGGCGCATCGAAAGGGTCTCCGGGGCTGGGCAACAGTTATTTGGGCCACCCTAGCACGATCCGCTCGCCTTCTGCATAGATCAGGCAGTCCCGCTGCCCGGCCTCGCAGCGGTCGAGTGCAGCCTGTCGGGCCACCTCGATCGTGGCGCCGGTGCCGATGCCGAGTTCGGCATGGCCCGGACTGAGCGCCAGGACTTTCGGTTCCGGCAAGGCCAGATAGTCGGCGATCTGCGGGCGCTGATCATCCCGGATGAAAGGGGTGCGCCGAGGATCGAGCGTGCCGCTGCGGCTCAGCAGCAGCGGATGGAAGGGCGCTTGTCCGGAGGGCAGCAGGTCGGTCATGGCACCGTCGCGGGCAAACAGGATGCATGCGCCGCCGCTGACCAGTTCACAGCGCTGAACCGCCAGCCGCGCCACATCGTCGGCGCTGGTCTCGCCAGATTGATCCTGTGTCCCAATGGCCAGAAGGCCGCCCGGCGTCAGGGCCAGCGCTTTGGGCGGCTGGGCTTCGAGATAGGCTTTGAGCGTCTCGGATTCGCGCTGGCGGGCGGCGCGGTCGATCGGCACCAGATTGGGCCGGAACGGCGTCGGTGCCGGTGTGAAGAAAATTTTCACGATATCGCCGGGCGGCACGGGCGGCGGCAGGGGGGCCGCCAGTTCCCGCACGGCCTCGCCGAAATAGGCTTGCGGCTCCGAGGGCACCGCACCGGTTTCGCGTTCGCGCTGGGTGACGCAGCCTTGCGCGCGCGCATAAACCTCGTGCCAATCGGCGGCATTGGGCAAAGCGCCGATCAGGCACTCATCGAAATAAGTATAGGTAAAGCCGGCCCCGCAACCGAATGATGTACGATCGGCGCGGGCCGCGGTCAGCACGATCCGGTTCGGTCGTGTCATCGGCGCGGCGGCGAACTGTCCGGAATAGCAGGCGGAAACGATCACCACGGTCGGTGCCGCACCGCAGCCGATGTCGAGCGCACGGTCGAGATCGGCCGGACTGAGGCCAGTCCGGCTGGCCGAGAGCCAGAGCCCCTGCTCGCGACTGCCATGCGAGGTCAGATAGATGAGGCAGCTTCCGCCCGCGGCGGGCTTGCTCGCCTGGATACGGGCTGCAAGCGTCGGCAGGGCGGACAGTTCTTCCGTGGCGGGCCGCTGGCGCTGCGCCGACAGCAATCGTGTCGAGTTGCCGACGACGCTGCGTTCCTGCAACAGGTCGCGCAGATAATCGATGGCATTGTCGAAGGCCGGGATCGACGAATCGCCCGCGGCCAGAACGGCGGCGATCGGCGGTGCGGCCGGCGGTGCAGCGCGTACCGCTATGGCGGCCGGGCTGGGCGGTGGCGGCGCGGCGCAACTCGCCACGATGACCAAGAATGGAATCACGCCGCCGCGCCGATATCGGTCGCCGGATCCCCGTTGGAACCAAGCCACTTGCCGATCACCCTGTTGCAGTGACAATTCATGACACCGTATCGCGCCGCGGCGCCGATGCCACCCCAATTTGCATCGAAGAGCCGGCATCGCCGTATTTGACCGGGATCGGTCGGACCAAAGTGCGCATAGCGTTATAGTTTAACAACCGGTTTTCCGTCACAGTTGCCTGAAAATCGTGAAACAGGCACGGTGGCGCCCGAATCCCCGCTGCTGAGGTGCGCGATGCCGGTGCATAGACTACTCGATGAGGCGATCGTCGCCCTGCTGAGCATGGTGGCGTTGTGGCTCATCCCGAATCGCAAGCCGCCGATCGTCTTCCTGACAGTCTTCGCTGCCGGCGCGCTCTTCGATTTTCTGCTGCGCCGGTATCTTCATCACCTGTGATCAAAACTCGGCACGGCCGCTCATGCCCAGATGGAAGTTACCGTCAGCGGTCCAAAGCCGGGCGGCGCCGTCTTCAAGACGGCCATTCACGGTAAAGGGCGCCGTATCGAAGATCGGGGCGAGGGCGCGGTACTCGAAGCGGCGCACCGGCCGTTCCGGCACCGCCGCGCGGGCGAGTTCCAGCAGCAGCATCGCCTGAAGCGGTCCATGCACGACGAGACCGGGATAGCCCTCGGTGCTGGTTGCATAGGGTCGGTCGTAATGGATGCGGTGGCCGTTGAAGGTGAGGGCCGAAAAGCGGAACAGCAGGATCGGATCGGGCGGCACGGTGCGGCGCCAAACGCGGTCAGCCGGCTCGTCGACCGGCGTCGCCGCTTCACCGGGCCGCGCCGCCGGGCGATAGACGATGATCTGCTCTTCGGTTACGGCCGGCCCGGTCGCGCCGGAAATTTCGTGGCTGACGGTGACGAAGACCAGCTTACCCTGCCGCCCGGTCTTACTGGTGATCGACCGAATCGTCGAAAGCCGGTGCAGCGTCTCGCCGACCCGCAATGGCCGATGGAAAACGAAACTGCCGCCGGCCCACATGCGGCGCGGCAAGGGAACCGGCGGCAGGAATTCGCCGCGCGCCTCGGCACCGTCCGGCCCCAGTTCGGCCTGTGCCGCCGTCGCGAGGAAATAGAGCCAGTGCCAAGCCGGCGGAATCGGGTCGCCGGCCTGTGCGGCCGGCACCGGCAGATCCAGAGTCGCCGCCAGTGCCCGTACCGGGGCGGCGGTGGCGACATCCACCGCCTCTCTCGTGCGGCCGGCCCAGCCGGCGAAATCTTCGCACTCGGCGGCGGGAAGGGACGCGCTCACGGCACCGGCCCGGCGCTCACCGTCTCGCTGCCGTCGTAATTGCAGCTGTATTGCAGAGGATCGATCACGGTGGGTGCCGTCGGCATCGCCGCCAGGCGAATGCTGACGCTGTCGCCGGTTCGGGTGATGGTCGGGCCGGCACCGCCATCCCAGGTGACCGGCGTGGTGCCCAGCCAGCTCTTGAAGCGCCGTTCGCAATCCTGCACCAGCGGTTCGGACTGGCGCACGGTCTGGGCCGCGTTCGGATCGGGATGCTGGGTGAAGGGCAGGCCGGGACCGCAGCCTGCCAGCAAAGCCAGCGCAGCGGCGCTCAGCAAAGATTTACGCGGCATTCGTCCCTCCATCCGTTGGTTGCGTTCATCCTAGCGCTGTCGGGCATCCGCCGCGACAGCGCATCGCGCCGGTGACGCGCGCCGAACGCATGGTAGGCTGCCGAGTCGCCGCTTGTCCTCGGGTGCGGGCCGGCTACAGATCTGAGCGGGTCGAACCAAAAAACGGGGGAAATGCCATGACGGACTGGTCCGAGCATTATGCCACGCGCGAAAGCCGGATGCGGGCTTCCGAGGTACGGGAACTGCTGAAGCTGCTCGATCAGCCCGACATCATTTCTTTCGCGGGCGGCATTCCCGACGCCGGATTGTTCCCGCGGCAGGCCATCGCCGGCGCCTTCGAACGCGTTTTGAATGACCCGGCACGGGGCGGGCTTTCGCTGCAATACGCCGTCAGCGAGGGCTATCTGCCGCTGCGCGAATGGCTCGCCGGTGAGATGCGGCGCCACGGCGTCGCCAGCTGCGGCCCGGACAATATCCTCATCACCAATGGCTCGCAGCAGGGGCTCGATTTCGTCGGCAAGCTGTTCATTTCACCGGACGACACGATCCTGGTCGCCTATCCGACCTTTCTGGGCGCGCTTCAGGCATTCAACGCCTATGAGCCGCACTATGACGTGCTGCCCGGGCCGGAGAACAATCGAACCCCCGAAAGTTATCTGGGCAACGGGCGGCGCCGGCCGAAATTCGGCTATGTCATGCCGGAATTCCAAAATCCGACCGGGACCACCCTCGGCCTCGCCGAGCGCAACCGGCTGCTCGACACCGCCGAGGCGCTGAACCTACCGCTGATCGAGGATTGTGCCTACGAAAAGCTGCGCTATGACGGCGCGCGCATCCCCTCGCTGCTGGCGCTCGCCGCCGAGCGGGCCGGCGGCATCGACCAATGCAAGGTGATCTATTGCGGCACCTTCTCGAAATCGATTGTGCCGGGCTTGCGCATTGGCTGGCTAGTGGCACCGCGGCCGGTCGTCGAAAAGTTGGTGCTGATCAAGCAGGCGAGCGACTTGCATACCTCCGGCCTCAATCAGATCGTGATGCACGAGGTTGCCTCGACCATCATCGAAAGCCAGGCGGAAGCGGTTCGCCCGGTCTACAAGGCTCGGCGCGACGCCATGCTGCATGCGCTGGGCACTCATATGCCCGAAGGCGTCACCTGGACCCGGCCGGACGGCGGCATGTTCGTCTGGGTGACGCTGCCCGAGACGATCGACGGTGCTGAATTGCTGCGCCGCGCCATCGCCGAGGCGCGCGTCGCCTTCGTGCCCGGCGCCGGCTTCTTTCCGGACCGCAGCGGCGCCCGCCACATCCGGCTGAGCTTCTCGCTCAACGAGCCGGCGACGGTGGAAGAGGGAATTGCGCGGCTGGGCGCGTTGGTGCGGGCGATGCTGTAATCACGTCCCGCGCGGCTTGGCGCGTGCGGTCGGCAGCGCCGCCAGCGGGTCGTCCGGCCAGGGATGGCGCGGATAGCGGCCCCGCAGATCGGCGCGCACCGCCTTGTAGGAGCCGGCCCAGAATCCGGCGAGATCGCTGGTCACCTGAATCGGCCGCCGGGCCG
>JAXDMU010000206.1:0-3338 GCA_034665905.1 Aliidongia sp.
CGGTTCGAGCCGCACCTGCTGACGGCCGAGGCCGCACGGGAAGCGGCACTCCGGCGCTGGCTCGCCGCACTCGACGCACCCTCGCCTGCCCTCGCCTGCCCTCGCGGCGGAATAGCCGCGCTTCGCCGACCGCCCTTGCCAAAGCCGGCGCGGCTGATCACTCTGCCGGCATGAAGACATCCTTCGATATCGCCGTGCCGAATTTCGAATTGCCGGAATTTTCGCCCGGCACTGTCTGGCTGGTCGGCGCCGGGCCGGGCGATCCGGGGTTGCTGACCCTGCATGCGCTGCACGCGCTGCGTCTGGCCGATGTCGTGGTCTATGACGCGCTGGTCGATGAGCGCATCGTCGCCTGTGCCCGGCCCGAGGCGGTGCGCGAATTCGCCGGCAAGCGCGGCGGCAAGCCCTCGCCGCGCCAGCCGGATATCTCCGACCGGCTGATCCGGCTGGCGCGCGCCGGCCACCGCGTCCTGCGCCTCAAGGGCGGCGATCCCTTCGTGTTCGGCCGGGGTGGCGAGGAAGCATTGGCGCTGGTCGCGGCCGGGGTGATTTTCCGCATCGTGCCGGGCATCACCGCAGGGATCGGCGGCCTCGCCTATGCCGGCATTCCGGTTACGCATCGCACGATCAACCAGGCCGTCACCTTCGTTACCGGCCACACGCTTTCGGACGACATCCCGGACGAACTCGACTGGGCAGCGCTGGCCCGCGCGCCCGTGGTGGTGTTCTATATGGGATTGAAGCATCTGCCGGCCATCGCCGCCCGGCTGCTGGCCGAGGGCCGCGCCCCGGCCACGCCGATCGCCTTGATTTCCAAGGCGGCAACCCCGGCGCAGCGCGTGGTGGAAACCACGCTGGCCGAGGCGCCAGCCACGGCCGTGTCGAGCGGCATTGAGCCGCCGGCCCTGATCGTGCTGGGCGAGGTCGTGCGGTTGCGCGCCGGGCTCGATTGGATCGGTGCCGCCGCCGGCCGGGTGCTCGATCCGGATCCGCTCGGGATTTCGCGGCATGGTGGATGAGCGCGGCCTCATCCTGGCAGCGCCAGCGTCGGGCAGCGGCAAGACCACGCTGACGCTAGGGCTTTTGCGCGCGCTTCGTCGGCGCGGCGTGGATGTCGCGGGCGCCAAGCACGGGCCGGATTACATCGATCCGGGCTTCCACCGCGCCGCCTCGGGGCGGGCCTCGGTCAATCTCGATCCCTGGGCGATGCGGCCGGAAACGCTGGCCGGCTCGATCGCCGGCATCGGGGCCGCTCTGATCCTGTGCGAAGGCGCGATGGGCCTGTTCGATGGTGCCGGAGTCGGCGGCGACAAAGGCTCGACCGCTGATCTCTCGGCCCTGTCCGGCTGGCCTGTCGTACTGGTGGTCGATGCGCGTGGCCAATCGGCGTCGGTCGCGGCCCTGTTGCGCGGCTTCGCCACCCACCGTGGCGATGTGCCGATCGCCGGGGTGATCTTCAACCGCGTGGCAAGCGCGCGGCACGAAGCGATGCTGCGGGCTGCGACACAGGCCGCTTTGCCGGATTTGCGAATTCTGGGCGCGGTACCACGCAGCGCCGGGCTGGACCTGCCGTCGCGCCATCTGGGCCTGGTGCTCGCCGAGGAACATCCGGCGCTGGAGGCGTTTCTCGATCGCGCGGCCGATGCCATGGCGGCGGCAATCGATCTCGACGCGCTCGCCGCCCTGGCACAGCCATCGCGTTTCGTCGGCGTCCCGCACACATCGGCGATCGCGCCCCTGGGCCAGCGCATCGCCCTGGCGCAAGATTGCGCCTTCGCCTTTGCCTATCCGCATCTGATCGCCTCCTGGCGGAGAGCGGGAGCCGAAATCCTGCCCTTTTCGCCACTGGACGACGAGGCGCCGGGGAGCAATGCCGATGCCGTCTTCCTGCCGGGCGGCTATCCCGAACTGCATGCCGGCCGGCTCGCCGCGGCGACACGGTTCAAGGCCGGACTGCACCGCGCCGCAGCATGGCGCCGGCCGATCTATGGCGAATGCGGCGGCTATATGGTGCTGGGCCGGACGTTGATTGATGGCGACGGCATCGCGCATGAGATGGCCGGACTGCTGCCGATCGCGACCAGCTTCGCCACACCGCACCGCCGGCTCGGCTATCGCCAAATGACCACGCTCGCCGGACCGTGGGCCGGTCAATCGTTTCGCGGTCACGAATTTCATTTCGCTATCGAAACCGAATCGAGGACCGACACCGCGCTGTTCGCGTGTTGCGATGCGGATCGCATGCTGCTCGAACCGGCCGGCGCCGTACTGGGAACCGTGTTCGGTGCCTTTGTGCACCTGATCGATCGCGCTCGCGACCCTCTCATCCCCTAGTTGTCGACGAAGCGACGTAATTGGTTCCGTCACAGACCTGCGACATTTTGGCAGAGTTTTACGCTATCCCCGCAAGACTCATGGGAATATTTCGTACCCGAAACCCGTTTCCTTAACAGCGCCGACCCCTCGGAAACGATTTGGAAACCGTCGTAGATGCAATCTGTTGTGGCCATCTCTTGGCGAAGGATATGAAGATGACCAAACGGTTAAGGATGTCGATTTCGGCCGGATTGTTGACACTGTCGGTCACGGCTGTCGCCGCGGCCGCGTCGAGTCCATCAATACCGAGCGCATCGGGTCCCGCCGCCTTGCTGACCGGCGCACTGATCTGCGTCGTCCTGACACTGCTGGTGTGGAGTGACGAACTCGACCGCAGCTCGGTTCGCCGTTCCCGTGCCGTCGCCCGACGAGAGAGATTGAACCCGAATAGCTGAATCCCGCGTTACCCCTTGGGCATGCCGAAGCAATGCTCGGGCCCGGGAAACCGGCGCGCCCTGACATCCTCGGCATAGGCCGCAGCGGCCGATGCAGCACCCTCCCCCAGATTGGCGTAGCGCTTGACGAAGCGCGGGGTGAAATCGGCGAACAATCCTAGCACGTCCTCCGTTACCAGCACTTGCCCGTCGCACGCGACGGACGCACCGATGCCGATCGTCGGGATAGTGATCGCCCCGGTGATGCGCCGGGCGAGCGGTTCGACAGTGCCCTCGATCACCAGCGAAAACGCCCCCGCATCGGCGATGGCGCGGGCATCGGCCAGTATCCTCGCCGCCTCGGCTTCCGCCTTTCCTTGGGTGCGGAAGCCGCCGAACCGGTTGACCGATTGCGGCGTCAGTCCGACATGCCCGCAGACCGGCACGCCGCGCTGGGTCAGGAAACGCACGGTCTCGGCCATTTCCTCGCCGCCTTCGAGCTTGACCGCGGCACAGCCGGTCTCGGCCAGCACACGGGCGGCGCTGCGAAACGCCTGAGCCGGCGATTCCTGATAGCTGCCGAACGGC
>JAXDMU010000207.1:0-4610 GCA_034665905.1 Aliidongia sp.
GATTACCATTGGCTGGACGAGCCCGGCGTGCCGTCGCGGTCGGCCGGCCTCGCCACACAGGCGAAGCGCCAGGGCATCGGCATGGCGCGCGGCCTCGTGCGCGTCCTGCCGTTCACGCGCCCACTGATGCAGCGTCAGGCCGACCGGATGGTCGCCGCGATGCTCAACGGTGCCGACGCCTCGCTCTATCACGAGCCGAATTTCGTCCTTCAACCATTTGATGGTCCGACGATCGCCACCATCCATGATCTGTCGATCTATCGGTACCCGGAATGCCATCCGCCGCACCGGGTCGAATACATGACGCGCCATCTGCCGCATACCTTCGCGCGGGCGACGCGGCTGATCACGGTCAGCGAGACGATCCGGCGCGAACTGATCGAATCGATGGGACTGGCGCCCGAGCGGGTCGTCACCATCCCGAACGGGGTCGCGACAGCCTATCATCCGCGCTCGGCGGCCCTGCTCCGACCGCTTCTCGCGGCTTGCGATCTCGTTCCCGGTGGCTATCTGCTGGCCGTCGGCACGCTGGAGCCGCGCAAAAATCTCGACGGGTTGCTCGATGCCTACGAGGCACTGCCGGGGCCGCTGCGGCGGCGTTTTACGCTGGTCGTGGCCGGCGGTGGCGGATGGCGCAACGAGCGGCTGATCGCTCGGCTCGACGTGCTGGCGGCCGGTGGGACGGTGCGTCGCCTGGGCTATGTGCCCGCTGGAGATTTGCCGGGGCTCTATGCCGGCGCGCGCGGCTTTGCCTTTCCCTCGCTCTATGAAGGCTTCGGCCTGCCGGTGCTGGAGGCGGCGGCGAGCGGTGTGCCGGTGCTGAGTTCGGCGGCGAGCGCCATGGCGGAGATGCTGGGGACCGAGGGCATCCTGGTCGATCCGCACGATCCGGTCGCCCTCGCCGAAGGGCTGCGGCGACTGGTCGAAGACGAGACGCTGCAAAGCCGCGCGCGGGCGGCGGCACCGGGATTTGCCGAACGCTTTGGCTGGGATCGCTCGGTCGCCCGCACCGTGGCGCTGTACCGCGAATTGCTGGCCTAATCCCCCGCCTGGAGCACGGGTTCGCGCAAGGCGGGGTCGGGCCACGGCACATCCCCACCCTCGGCACGTCGGTCGGGCAGGATCTCATCCTGCCAGGGAACCGGACCGAGAGTCTCGTTCAGGGCGCAGGTGACCAGATGAGCCACGACATCGTCCATCTTGCTGAGCGCGACCCAGCCGAGCCGGTCGCGCGCGCGGGCCGGGCAGAGTTCGACGCGCTGAAGTTCGCTCGGGCGGAACAAAGTTTCGTCGGTATCGACGTGATCGCGCCAATCGAGGTCGAGGCGCGCGAAGATTGCGGCGACCAGATCGCTCAACGGCCGCGTCTCGCCGGTGGCGATGATGTAATCGTCGGGTTGTTCGTGCTGAAGCATGCGCCACATCGCTTCGGCATATTCCGGTGCCCAGCCCCAATCGCGCTCGATGCCGACATCGCCCAGCGCCAGCCTTTCGCCGCTGCCGTTGGCGATGCCGATCGCCGCCTGGACGATCTTGCGCGTGACGAACCGGTTCGGCCGCAAGGGTGATTCATGGTTGGACAGGATGCCCGAGCAGACATGCAGGCCGTAAGCCTCGCGATAGATCGAATTGGCCCAGAACGAAGCCGCTTTGGCCACCGCATAGGGGCTGCGCGGCCGAAACGGCCCGCTTTCGTCGAGCACGGTCGGGGCATGGCCGAAACATTCGGTCGAAACTGCCTGGAACAGCCGGATCGGGTGTTGCAGCAGACGCAGATATTCGAGGATGTTGATCGTGCCGACCGCGATGCTGTCGAAGGTTTCGACCGGCAGTTCGAACGATTGGGCGACCGAGGTCTGGCCGGCCAGATTGTAGATCTCGCTCGGCCCAACCTTGCCGATCAGCTCGACCACGCTGCGGAATTCGCTGAGATTGCCCGTGTGGAGCCTGACCCGGTCACGGATGCCGATGCGGGCGAGCCGGTCGAACCGTCCGATCTCGACGCTGCGCGACACGCCATGAACCTGATAACCCTTGCTCAGCAGCAAATGTGCGAGATAGGCGCCATCCTGCCCGGATATTCCGAATATCAACGCAATGCGTTGCGCCATCGTCCCCCCGGCACATCATTCAGGCTGCCGGCGATCGGCCCCCCCTGCCCCGGCGGTTTCCCGCCCGAGGAGCAAACTCACCCGCCGCCTTCGCCCTGTCAAGCCGGCAATCGGCGGGCGGGGCGCGAGGCTATTCGTATCGCAGGGCCGCAGCCGGCTCCGTCCGGGCTATCCACACCGCATGGCCGCCGGTCGTCGCCACGGCGATTACCATGGCCCCGCTGCCCGCAATGATGAACGGTATCCAATCGAGGGCGATCCGATAGGCAAAACCATCGAGCCACCGGTTCGCAAACCACCAAATGACTGGACACGCAATGATGGTCGCGATGATCACCGGCCGGGTGAATTGCCAGATCATCAACCGGACAACATCGAGACCCGAAGCGCCGAGCGCCTTGCGAATACCGATTTCCCTGGTTCGCGCCTGCGCCGCGAAGGCGGACAGGCCGAACAGACCAAGACAACCGATCACGATCGCCAGCGCCGTGAATCCGGTTAAGACCCCTCCCTCCAGTTTGATATCGTCATATTGACTATCGATGACGCGATCGAGAAACAGCCGTTCGACGGGCGAGACGGCACCGGTTTCGAACCACAAGCGATCGATATTGCTCAATGTCTCGGAAACTCCGCTGCCACTGAGTTTCACGCTGAGCAGGTTCCAGGCCGCCGGGTCCATGTAGAACACGGTCGGCTTGGCGATTTCACGGATCGACCCTATCGGAAAATCCGGCACGACGCCGATGATTTGCGACGGCCGGGCACTGGGTCGCACGCCGCTGGTCGTGACCGATTTGCCGAGAGCGTCGGCCGACCGTGTAAGGCCGAGCGCCCGAACCGCCGACTCGTTGATAATAATCGCCGCGTCCATCACCGACTCGTCGCCGGCCGCCACGATATCCGCGCCGCGCCCCTCCTCGAACATCCGGCCGGCCAGGGTCGGCAATCCATAGAAAGTCGTGAAGCGCGAATCGACATTGACGAGATCGACATCGACCTGACGGCCGTCCGGCAGATCGGCCGACCCACCGGCTTTCGAGAAGCCGGTGGGTGCGTCCAACGAACAGGCGGCGTCCCTCACCCCCGCCAACGCCTTGACCTGATTTCGAAACGCCTCACCGCAAGCCGGCCGACCCCGGACCACTACCACGTTATCCGTTTGAAAGCGCAAGGCGCGGCCGGTCGCAAAGTCGGTCTGTTGCTGGATAACGATCGTCGCCACCGCGAGCGCGATCGATACGGAAAATTGCAGGATGACGAGCGCTTGACGCAATCGCGCACCCGATGACCCGACGCGCGCCCCCTTCAGGACCGCCGCCGGCCGAAAGCCGGACAGCACAAGGGCGGGGTAGAGGCCGGCAGCCAAGCCGACCACCACCATGACCGCCAACAACCCGATGTCGAGCGTCCAATCGTGCCAATAGGCGAGGCTGATGCCGCATGCCGACATCGCATTGAATGTTGGCAAGGCTATCTCGACCAGGATCAATGCAAGAACGGTTGCCATCGTCACGAGCGCAAAGGTCTCGCCGAGAAAATGGCCAACCAGCTGCAACCGCGTTGCCCCCGATGCCTTGCGAATGCCGATCTCAATGGCGCGTCGCGCCGCGCGGGCCGTGGTCAGGTTGATGAAATTTATGCCGGCGACGAGCAGGATGACCGCGCCGATCAGGCCGATCGCCAGCAACGCATCGGGATTGGCGTGATCCTTCATGTCGCCACTGTAGGGCAGAAGATGCAGGCTGGTCACCGGATCGATCTGCAAACCGAATGAGGTCGAGCCGTCCGGGTTGCTGAAGTGCCGGGCGACGAACGCCGGCAGCCGATCGCTTAAGGCGCCTGCGGTGACACCCGGCTTCAGGCGGCCATAGAGATAGCCGGTGAAACTCAGCGATCCCGGTCGCATCGTCTCGGCATCCTCCCGTGCCAGGACAGAACCGGCGGCACGGCCGGATGCGAGAATCCCCAGCGTCAAATGACTATTTGCCGGAATGTCGTCGATCACCGCCGTGACACGCATCGCAGAGCTACGATCGAAATTCAACGTCTCGCCGATCGGAGCATCCGTCCCGAAGTATTTCCGCGCCATCGTCCGCGTGAGCACGACGCCGTCCGGCATGTCGAGCGCGGTTGCGGCATTCCCCGCAATCGTCCGAAGGCCGAGGACATCGAGGATGCCCGGATCGGCCCAATAGACCGTTTCCGCATTTTCGGTCGTGTCATGCCGAACGCCGACGCGCGTCGGCGATAGACGCGCGATTTCGGAGAATTCCGGAAACGTCAACTTCAGCGCCCCGGCGACATGTTGCGGGGCTCGGGCGAACCAGGATGACGGTCGTCCGGGACTGTCGAAACGAGTGGCTATTCGATAGATCTGATCACGGCGAGTAAGAAAATCATCGTAATTCGTTTCGTAGCGGATATAGAGCGCGATCAGAATCAGCCCGGCCAGGCCAATGGCTAACCTGGATTTCTCAAACGTGACGCGTGCACCGG
>JAXDMU010000208.1:0-9960 GCA_034665905.1 Aliidongia sp.
TCCGCCTAAAGATCGATCAGCAGACGTTGCGGATCTTCGAGATTTTCCTTGACGCGCACCAGGAAGGTGACGGCCTCGCGCCCGTCGATGATGCGGTGGTCGTAGGACAGTGCCAGATACATCATCGGCCGGATTTCGATCCGATCGCCGATCGCCACCGGCCGCTTTTGGGTCTTGTGCATGCCCAGGATCGCCGATTGCGGCGGGTTCAGGATCGGCGTGGACATCAGCGAGCCATAGACGCCGCCATTTGAGATGGTGAAAGTGCCGCCGGTCAGTTCTTCCATTGTCAGCTTGCCGTCGCGCGCCTTTTTGCCATAGCCGCCGATGGTCTTTTCGATCTCGGCGAAACCCAGCTTGTCGGCATCGCGCACGACCGGCACGACCAGGCCGGTCTCGGTGCCGACCGCGACGCCAATGTCGTAGAAATTGTGATAGACCAGATCGTCACCATCGATCGAGGCGTTGACCATCGGCAATTCCTTGAGCGCCGAGATGCAGGCCTTGACGAAAAACGACATGAATCCGAGGCGAACGCCGTGCCGCTTCTCGAAGGCGTCCTTGTAGCTTTCGCGCAGCGCCAGGATCGCCGTCATATCCACCTCGTTGAAGGTGGTCAGCATCGCCGCGGTATTCTGCGCTTCCTTCAGCCGCTCGGCGATGCGCTTTCGAAGGCGCGTCATGCGCACGCGCTGTTCGCGTGCTGCCGTATCGCGCGGCGCCGCGGGCGCCGGGGCGGGCTTGGCGGGTGCCGTCGCGACGGCGGCCAGGACATCGCCCTTGGTCAGCCTGCCATCCTTGCCGGTCGCCGGGATAGTGGCGGGATCGACGCCGCTTTCCGCCACCAGTTTTTTCGCGGCCGGGCCAGAGCGATCGAGATCGCTTGCGGTCGCCGGAGCGGGCGCCGACGCCGGTTTGACGGCGGCAGGGGCCGGTTTGATCGCGGCTGGCGCGGCGGCGCCGTCGATCAGGCCGAGCACGGCGCCGATCTCGACATTCGCCCCTTCCGCCGCCGCGATCTGCGACAGCACGCCGGCCACCGACGCATTGACCTCGAGCGTTACTTTGTCGGTCTCCAACTCGACCAGCGGCTCGTCGACCGCCACAGTCTCGCCGATTTTCTTCAACCACCGGGCGATCGTCGCCTCGGTTACCGACTCGCCCAGCGTGGGCACTTTGATTTCCGTCGCCATGGCGTTTCCTTCGGTTGGATCAGAGGAGCCGGAGCGCCTGATCGATCAGATCGGTCTGCTCCCTGGCGTGCCGCTTGGCCGAGCCGGTGGCGGTCGCCGCGGAACTGGGGCGGCCGGCATAGATCGGCCGCTTGGCGGCGATGTCGAGTCCGCAAAGCACGCCTTCGATGTGCCGATCGACGAAGGTCCAGGCGCCCATATTCTTCGGCTCCTCCTGACACCAGACGATCTCGGCGCCGGCGTAGCGCTTCAATTCCCGGCCGAGCGCATTGGCCGGGAACGGATAGAGCTGCTCGACCCGCAGCAGGGCCACATTGTCGATCTTGCGCTGGGTCCGTTCGGCCAGCAGTTCGTAATAGATTTTGCCGCTGCACAGCACGACACGCTTGATCTCGGTATCCGCAGCCAGCGCCTCGGTCTCGCCGAAAATCCGATGAAACGCCGTGCCCGGCCCCATATCGGCCAGCGCCGAGAGCTTGGCGCGCAGCATCGATTTCGGCGCCATGACGATCAGCGGCTTGCGGAAATTCCGGTGAATCTGCCGCCGCAGCGCATGGAAATAATTGGCCGGCGTCGAGAGATTGCAGACCTGAATATTGTCCTCGGCGCACATTTGCAGAAAGCGCTCCAGTCGCGCCGACGAATGCTCCGGTCCCTGGCCTTCATGGCCATGCGGCAGCAGCATCACCAAGCCCGACATGCGCAGCCATTTCGCCTCGCTCGAAGTGATGAACTGATCGATCATCACTTGCGCACCATTGACGAAATCGCCGAACTGCCCCTCCCAAGCGACCAGCGTCTTCGGGTCGGCCAAGCTGTAGCCGTAATCGAAGCCGAGCACGCCGAATTCCGACAGCGGGCTGTCGAAGATCTCGACCTGTGCCTGATCGGACCGGATATTGTTCAGCGGGACATAGGTCTTCTCCGTCTCCTGATCGACCAGGACGGCATGGCGATGGGAAAAGGTGCCACGCCCGACATCCTGGCCCGAGAGGCGCACGAACACGCCCTCGCTCGCCAGCGAACCGAAGGCGAGCGCCTCGCAGGTGGCCCAGTCGAAACCGATTCCGGTTGCGAACATCTTCGCCTTTTCCTGCAACTGGCGAACGATTTTGCGATTGAGATTGAAGCCCTGGGGCGGGGTTACCAGTGCCTTGCCGACTTCCCCGAGCAACTCGGTCGAAATCGCGGTATTGCCCCGACGATCATCGTCGGAGGCCAGTTCCAGCCCGGTCCAGGCCCCTTCGAGCCAGTCGGCCTTGTTCGGCCGATAGCTCTTGGCGTTTTCGAACTCGCCGTCGAGATAGCTCAGGAAATCCGTGGCGATCTTGTCCGATTGCTCTTCGCTCAAAGCCGTTTCATCGATCAGGCGGCGCGAATAGATCTGGCGCGTGGTCGGCTGGCTGGCGATTTTCCGGTACATCAGCGGTTGGGTGAAGGCCGGCTCGTCATTCTCGTTATGCCCGTGCCGCCGATAGCAGAACATATCGACCCAGACGTCCTTCTTGAATTCCTGGCGGAACTCCATGGCCAACTGGCAGGCGCGCAGGACCGCCTCGGGGTCGTCGCCATTGACGTGGAAGATCGGCGCCTGATTGGTCTTGGCGACGTCCGAGCAATAGATGCCGGAGCGCGCATAGGCCGGTGCCGTAGTAAAGCCGATCTGATTGTTGATGACGAAATGCACGGTGCCGCCGGTGCGATAGCCCTTCAATTCCGACATCACGCAGGTCTCGGCCACGACGCCTTGTCCGGCGACGGCGGCGTCGCCATGGATCAGCAGGCCGACCACTTCCGCGCGGTCGGTATCACCGCGCTGGCGCTGCTTGGCGCGAACCTTGCCGAGCACGACCGGGTTGACGGCTTCGAGATGCGACGGGTTGGCAGTCAGCGACAGATGGACGATCCGGCCGTCGAACTCGCGGTCGCTCGAGGTGCCGAGATGGTATTTGACGTCGCCCGAACCCTGGACATGCTCGGGATTGGCCGGGTTGCCCTGGAATTCGGAAAAGATAGCCGAGAACGGCTTGCCCATGACATTGGCCAACACGTTCAATCGGCCGCGATGCGCCATGCCGATCACGAATTCCTTGACGCCCAGTTCGGCGCCACGCCGCAAAATCGCCTCGAGCGCCGGGATCATCGTCTCCGCACCTTCGAGGCCGAAACGTTTCGTGCCGGTGAAGCGTTTGTCGAGAAAGCGCTCGAAGCTTTCCGCCGCGGTCAGTCGCGACAATATCCCGGTGCGCTCCGGTGACGTCAGGTCCGGGACGTTGCGCGCATGCTCGATCCGGTTCTGGATCCAGGCGCGCTGGTCCGGATCCTGAATATGCATGTATTCGACGCCGAGGCTGCCGCAATAGGTCCGGCGCAGCAGTTCGACGATCTGGCGGATGCTCGCCCGCTCGAAGCCCAGGATATGATCGATGAAGATCGGTCGGTCCAGATCGGCCTCGGTGAAGCCATAAGTCGTGGGGTCCAGATCGCGGTCGCGGCTGGTGCCCGGCTTCTGCAAGCCCAGCGGATCGAGATTGGCCAGCAGATGGCCGCGCACGCGATAGGCGCGGATCAGCATCAGTGCCCGGATCGAATCGACCGTTGCCCGCTCGTCGCCGGCACTACTGATCGGTGCCCGTTGCAGTCCGGCATAGGCCGCCTCGCCTTGCACGGCCGGCTTCGCCTTGGCCGGCTGGGCGGCGCCATTGCCCGGCTCGATGATGCGCGGCGGTGGCCGGCGCGACCAGGATGGACCGGCGAGTTCGGTCAGGATGCCGGCCGAATCCTCGCTGAGGTCGCCGAAGAAGCTCCGCCAGCTCGGATCGACGCTGGCCGGATCCTCAATATATCGGGCGTAAAGTTCGGCGATGAACGCGGCGTTGGTTCCGGTCAGGAACGAGGTTTGCGGGGTCTGGGCCATGCCTGGATGCCGCCGCTTGCCGCGGCCGCTCTTTCTGTGTGGGGTTCGACGTGACGGCTATGTAGCGCTAGCTGCGAATCATGCCAAATGAAACTGCCATGCGGCTCGTGCGTGGCTCGGCGATGGAATTGAGGCGCCGCCTCCCACGATCGGTTCGATCGGGAATTCGGACGCCTCGTTTCCCGTTCAGCCCTTCATCGCGGCCAGCATGGTCGAGCCCAGCGCCGCCGGGCTGTCGGCGACATGGATGCCGGCGCGCTTCATCGCCTCCATCTTGTCGCCGGCCGTGCCTTTGCCGCCCGAGATGATGGCGCCGGCATGGCCCATGCGTCGGCCGGGCGGGGCGGTGACGCCGGCGATGAAGCCGGTGATCGGTTTCTTGATCTTGTGATCGATCAGGAACTGGGCGGCGTCCTCTTCGGCCGAGCCGCCGATTTCGCCGATCATGATGATGCCCTGGGTTTCGTCGTCTTCCAGGAACAGGCCAAGTGCATCGATGAAGCTGGTGCCGTTGACCGGATCGCCGCCGATGCCGATGCAGGTCGTCTGGCCCAAGCCGGCCGCCGAGGTCTGCGCCACGGCCTCATAGGTCAGCGTGCCCGAGCGTGACACGATACCGATCTTGCCGCGGCGATGGATGTGGCCCGGCATGATGCCGATCTTGCATTCGCCGGGCGTGATGACGCCGGGGCAGTTCGGCCCGATCAGCCGCGAGCCCGTGCCGGAAAGGCCGCGCTTGACCCGCACCATGTCGAGCACCGGAATGCCCTCGGTGATGCAGACGATGAGGGCGATGCCGGCATCGACCGCTTCCAATATCGCATCGGCCGCGAAGGGCGGCGGCACATAGATCACGCTGGCATCGGCCGCGGTGGCATGCACCGCTTCGCCCACGGTGTTGAACACCGGCAGGTCGAGATGGCGCGTGCCGCCCTTGCCGGGCGTAACGCCGCCGACCATTTTGGTGCCGTAGGCCAGCGCCTGCTCGGAATGGAACGTGCCCTGGGCGCCGGTGAAGCCCTGGCAAATCACCTTGGTGCCGGCATGAACGAGTACGGCCATCACGCAGCCTCCTTGACGGCCTTGACGATTTTCTGCGCGGCATCCGCCAGATTGTCGGCACTGAGAATGGGCAGGCCCGATTCGGCCATGATCTTCTTGCCGAGTTCGACATTGGTGCCTTCGAGGCGCACGACCAGCGGCACGTGCAGGCTGACCTCGCGCGCTGCGGCGACGACGCCCTCGGCGATCACATCGCAGCGCATGATGCCGCCGAAGATATTGACCAGAATGCCTTCGACGTTCGGATCGGACAGGATCAGCTTGAACGCCGTGGTGACACGCTCGCGCGTGGCGCCGCCGCCGACATCAAGGAAATTGGCCGGGGCCGAGCCATAGAGCTTGATGATATCCATCGTCGCCATCGCGAGGCCGGCGCCATTGACCATGCAACCGATATTACCGTCGAGCTTGACGTAGTTGAGGCCGTGTTTGGTCGCTTCGAGTTCGCTCGGGTCTTCCTCGTCCTCGTCGCGCAGTTCTTCGATGTTCTTGTGCCGGAACAGCGCGTTGTCGTCGAAATTGACCTTGGCGTCGAGGCAGATGATGTCGCCCGAACCGGTCACGACCAGCGGATTGATCTCGACGATCGAGGCGTCGAGTTCGTGGAAGGCCTGGCTCAGCGCGGTGATGAATTTGGTCGCGGTCTGGATCTGCTTGCCTTCGAGGCCGAGGCCGAAGGCAACTTCGCGGGCATGGAACGGCTGGATGCCGGTCGCCGGATCGATCGCGATCTTGAGGATCTTTTCCGGCGAATGGGCCGCGACCTCCTCGATCTCCATGCCGCCTTCGGTCGAGGCCATCAGCGTCACGCGGCCGGTCGCGCGATCGACCAGCATGCCGAGGTAAAGCTCGCGCTTGATGTCGCAGCCTTCCTCGATATAGACGCGCTTCACTTCCTTGCCGGCCGGGCCGGTCTGGTGCGTGACCAGTGTCATGCCGAGCATCTTCTCGGTCGCGGCCTTCACATCGGCTAGCGATTTGACGACCTTGACGCCGCCAGCCTTGCCGCGGCCGCCGGCATGGATCTGCGCCTTGACGACCCAGACCGGGCCGCCCAGTTCTTTGGCAATTTTTTCGGCTTCATCGGCGGTATAGGCCACACCGCCGCGCGGTACGGCGACGCCGAACCGCTTCAGCAGCGTCTTTGCCTGATATTCATGAATATTCATCGAATTCAGCCCCCAATTTCCCGAAGGAAGCTCCCGGCGATTAGGTCGCCGGAAGGTTCCTGACGACGTCCATCAGTGTCTTGACCGCCTGTACCGATTTGTCGAAACCAGCACGTTCCTCTGCATTGAGTTCGATCTCGACGATCCGCTCGACCCCCTTGGCCCCGATCACGACCGGTACGCCGACGAAAATGCCGTCGACGCCGTACTCGCCGGACAGCAGCGTGGCGCAAGGCAAGACGCGCTTCTTGTCCTTGAGATAGGAGTCGGCCATCGTGATCGCCGCGGCGGCCGGGGCGTAGAAGGCTGAGCCGGTCTTCAGCAAGGCGACGATCTCGGCGCCGCCGTCGCGGGTGCGCTGCACGATCTTGTCGAGCTTGTCCTGGGTGGTCCAGCCCATCTTGACCAGATCGGGCACCGGGATGCCGGCCACGGTCGAATAGCGCAGCAGCGGCACCATGGTGTCGCCATGACCACCGAGCACAAAGGCGGTGACATCCTCGACCGAAACGCCGAACTCTTCGGCCAGGAAATAGCGCAAGCGCGCGCCGTCAAGCACGCCGGCCATGCCGACGACGCGATGGGCCGGCAGGCCGCTCGCCTCGCGCATCACCCAGACCATGACGTCGAGCGGGTTCGTGATGACGATGACGAAGGCGCCGGGCGCGTGCGTCTTGATATTCTCGCCGACCGAGCGGACGACCTTGGCGTTGATGCTGATCAAATCGTCGCGGCTCATGCCCGGCTTGCGGGCGATGCCGGCGGTGACGATGATGACGTCGGCGCCGGCCAGTGCGGCGAAATCATTCGAGCCGGTCATCGCGCCGTCGAAACCTTCGATCGGTGCGGCTTCGGCGAGGTCGAGTGCCTTGCCTTGCGGGATGCCCTCGGCGATATCGATCAGAACGACGTCGCCCAATTCTTTCAGCCCGGCGAGCAGTGCGAGAGTGCCGCCGATCTGACCGGCCCCGACCAATGCGATCTTGTTACGTGCCATGGAATTTCGTCCCTTCGGTAGCCCTGGGAGGGGGCTCGTGGAGAAGAAGCAGAGCCGAAGCCCGCTCGATGCAATGTCTCCGCCGCGGCAGGAGGCCCCGTCGCGGGCGGGTCTTAGCGCGAAACGTCCGGTGCCGCAAGCGCCGCCGGATGGGGGGCAGATCTGTGGTGATCGGCCGGTCGCCGAGCGGAAACATACTCGGCCGATTGCATCTCCATCAGGCGCGAGACGGTGCGCTGGAATTCGAAACTGCCGTCGCCCTCGGGATAGAGTGCGGCGGGTGCCGCCGCCGCCGAGATCACGACATGGACCTTCGCTTCGTAGAATGTATCGATCGCGGTATTGAAGCGCTTGGCCTCGTCGCGTCGATCCGGCACCAGCAGCGGCACATTGGCGATCACGATGCTGTCGAATGTGTCGGCGATGGCGAGGTAATCGCCCGGCCCGAGCGGTTCGCCGCATAATTGGGCGAAATCGAAAAACGCGGCGCCGCAGGCCTGACGCGGTACGGTGAGGGCCCGCTTTCTGATGTCGAGCACCATCGGCTCGGGCCGGACATCGTCGCAGAGTTCGGCGAAAACCTCTTCGACGGCGGCCGCCGTGCGATCGTCGTGGGGCCAATAATAGACCGGCCGGCCGATCAGCCGCGACAGGCGGTAATCCCGGCCATTGTCGAGTTCGAGAATGTCCAGGTCGCGCTTCAGCATGTCGATGAAGGGCAGGAAGCGTTCGCGTTGCAGCCCATCCTGATAGAGATCGTCAGGGGCGCGGTTCGAGGTGGCGACCACGACGACTCCCTCGGCGAACAGCGCTTCGAACAGGCGGCCCAGAATCATCGCATCGGCGATGTCGTTGACCTGGAATTCGTCGAAGCACAGCAGGGTGGCATCGGCGGCAATAGCCTGTGCCAGGACGCGCACCGGCTCGGCCGCACTGTCACCGCGCAGTTGGTGCAGCCGGTCATGAACCTCCTGCATGAAGGCATGGAAATGGACACGACGCCGCGCCGGCACGGCACTGGTCGCAAAGAACAGATCCATCAGCATCGACTTGCCACGTCCGACGCCGCCGAACAGATAAAGTCCCTTGGGTCGCGGCGCTGTCGGGGTCGCTTGCATCAGGCCGAACCGGACAAGCCAGCCGACCGACTCGACCCGAACCGGCTGTGGCCGGTAGCCGAGCAGAGCGCGATGCAGCATCTGAAGCTTTTCGGCGGCCAACTCCTGCATCGGATCCGGTTTCAGCGTACCGGCGGCGCGTTTTGTCCGGTAGGCCGGCATCGGTCCAGGAAACGCCGCGAGCGTCGCGTTGGCTCCCGATGCCGTGGGCGCGTCAAATAAGGGACGCATGGCGGCTCCCGGAAGCGGGCGTCAGGGCGTCCAACTCGGTCTGTCCTTTCGTAATGCCGCCATCATGGCTGATCGACCGGCCCTATCTGGCGCAAGCGCGAGCGAGGCGCAACCACCGCCCGCCCGTCCGCACCAAGCATCAGACCGGCGCGCGCCGCATGCATCCCATGGTCGGCGAAAACCTATTCCGGCACGGGCGGCGCTGCGCTAACATCCCGTTTGCAACTGCCGGAACGATCGAAGGACGAGCGGGCGACCATGGGCATGCTGGATATCGAAGCCTTCACCGCGACGGAACTGGTCCGTGAACCCTATCCCTATCTCATCGTGCCGGGCTTTCTCAAAGCCGACGCGCGCACTGCCGTCCAGGCCGATTATCCGGAAATCGCCGAACCGGGCAGCTTCCCCACCAGCGAGGTCGAATACGGCCCGGCCTTTGCCGCATTGCTGGCCGAGTTGGAAGGGCCGGACATGCGCGATGCCTTCGCCGCCAAGTTCGGCATCGACCTCTCGAACCGGCCGACCATGGTGACGGTGCGCGGCCGCGCCCAGGCCAAGGATGGGCGCATCCATACCGACAGCAAATCCAAGATCATCACCGTGCTGCTCTATATGAACGGCGCGTGGGAGGCCGATGGCGGCCGGCTGCGGCTGCTGCGTTCCGAGGCGTCGCTCGACGACATGCTGGCCGAAGTGCCGCCCGACGAAGGCACGCTGGTGGCCTTCCAGGTGACGCCGCATTCCTGGCACGGCCATGGCCGCTTCGTCGGGCCGCGCCGGGTGATCCAGTTGAATTGGGTGACCGGGGAAGACGTCGTGCGCCACGAACAATCCCGCCACCGCTTCTCGGCGCGCATGAAAAAACTGTTCCGCTTCGCGTCATGAGACCCTGGCTCCGTTTCCTCGCGATTTTCGGTCTCGTTGCGAATTTCGCGGCCTCCGGCGCCCATGCCCAGACCGACGAAATTCAGGTCTATGACGCGACGATCGCAGCGCAGGGCGAGTTCAGCGTCACGCTGCATAACAATTACACCCCGTCGGGCCGCAATCAGCCGGATTTTCCGGGCGGCGTGGTGCCCAATCACGCCTGGAACGGCGTTTCGGAATGGGCCTATGGCGTCACGGATTGGTTCGAACTCGGTGTCTATCTGCCGCTCTATACGGTCGCCAATAACGGGCGGGTCGAGTTCGACGGCGGCAAGTTGCGGGCGCTGTTCGTCGTGCCGGACGCCAAGAACCAGCAATTCTTTTACGGCGTGAATTTCGAACTGAG
>JAXDMU010000209.1:0-4187 GCA_034665905.1 Aliidongia sp.
CCTTGGTGCCTTCGCGCCCGGCCAGCGGGCTGTCATTGACCGAGAAAGTCATGGCGAGCGTCGGCGGATCGATCGGCGTCGCGTGGATCGCCTCGGTCACTTCCGGGGTGCAGATCGTGTCGGCGACCGTCGTCTCGGTCAGGCCGGCAATGGCGATAATATCGCCCGCAACGGCGCTTTCGATGCCGACCCGCTCCAACCCGCGGAACGATAAGAGCTTGGTCAGGCGGCCCTGCTCGATGAGTTTGCCGTCGCGGGTCAGCGATTTCAATGGCATATTGACCTTGGCGGTCCCGCTCATGATCCGGCCGGTCAGCACGCGGCCGAGATAGGGATCGGCTTCGAGCGTCGTCGCCAGCATGGCGAAGGGCGCCTCGGGATCGCCGATCGGCGCCTTGACGTGGCGCACGATCAGTTCGAACAGCGGCGCCAGATCCTCGCGCGGCCCGTCCAGCGTCTCGCTCGCCCAGCCATTGCGGCCGGAGGCAAAGAGCGTCGGGAAATCGAGCTGATCGTCGGTCGCATCCAGCACGGCGAACAGATCGAACACCTCGTTATGGACTTCCTGGACGCGCGCGTCGGGGCGATCGACCTTGTTGACCACGACGATCGGTTTCAGCCCCTGGCGCAACGCCTTGCCGACGACGAATTTAGTCTGCGGCATCGGCCCTTCGGCCGCATCGACCAGCACGACCACGCCATCGACCATGCTCAGGATGCGCTCAACCTCGCCGCCGAAATCGGCATGGCCGGGGGTATCGACGATGTTGAGGCGCGTGTTCTTCCAGACGACCGAGGTGCATTTGGCCAGAATCGTGATGCCGCGTTCTCGTTCCAGGTCGTTTGAGTCCATCGCGCGCTCCGCCACCTGCTGATTGAGGCGAAAGGTGCCGCTCTGCCGCAGCAGCGCATCGACCAGCGTAGTCTTGCCGTGGTCGACGTGGGCGATGATGGCGATATTCCGGATTTCCATAGGTGTTCTCGATCGTTAGGCGGCGCGGACATAGTCCGACAGCGGCGTTTCCGGCCGTGCGCCGTAATGGCTGATGATTTCGGCGGCGGCGAGGCTGGCGAGCCGGCCGCATTCGGCGAGCGGTTTTCCCTGCGTCAGGCCATAGAGGAAGCCGGCCGCATAGAGGTCACCCGCACCCGTGGTATCGACGATTCGTGACACTGGTGCGGCAGGCACTTCGATAATTTCGGTTCCGGCGACGACGACGGAGCCGGCGGCGCCCCGCGTCACGGCGGCCAGATCGCACAGACCGCGCAGGCGCCGGGTCGCCTCGTCGAAATCCGTCGTCTCGAACAGGGCGGTGATCTCCGCCTCGTTGGCAAACAGGATGTCGATATGGTGATCGACAAGTTCGAGGAAAGCGGCACGGTGACGCTGGACGCAGAACGAGTCGGACAGCGACAGGCTGACTTTCCGCCCGGCCGCATGGGCGATGCCGGATGCTTTGCGGAACGCTTCCTGCGCCAAAGGCGGGTCGTAGAGATAGCCTTCGAGATAGGTTACCTGCGCGCGTGCGATCAGAGCCGCATCGATATCCTCCGGCCCAAGATTCACACAGGCGCCGAGAAAGGTATTCATGGTCCTTTGCGCGTCGGGCGTGACCAAGATCATGCAGCGGGCGGTCGCGGGACCGTCGGTCGCGGCCGGAGTGGGGAATTCGACGCCCGCGGAGGTGATGTCGTGCCGGAACACTTTGCCCAGAACATCGTCGCGCACCTTGCCGATATAGGCGGCGCGGCCGCCGAGCGACGCGATTCCCGCAATGGTGTTGCCGGCCGAGCCACCGGACATCTCGAGTCCCGGCCCCATGCCGGCATAGATCGCCTCGGCGCGCGCCTCGTCGATCAGCGCCATGCCGCCCTTGACCATCGAGGACGCCGCCAAAAAGTCATCATCGGCGTGCGCAATGACGTCGACGATGGCATTGCCGATGCCGACCACGTCCAGCGGAGCTGTCGCCATGGATTATTTCCGATCGAGTTGTTGAAGCGCGCGATTTTGCGGCGCAGTATAAGCGCTTCGAGCCCGCTGGCAACCTTGGCCGGCGCAGGGGTCCTATCCCGTGCCGAAGCCCCAAAGGACCGGTCATACCCACATCATGCTGAATGCTCTTGTGCTTGCCTTCCGCCAGCTTCCCGAACGCGGGATGCGGCGGCCCCTCTTTCTGTCGATTCTCTGGTCGTTCGCCGCGCTGGCCGCGCTGTGGTTCGCCGTTGGCTGGTGCATCGCCCACGGGCTGGCCGGGATCGTCTGGCTGCAATGGGCAACGGGTGTGCTCGGCGTGATCGCCGCACCGGTGCTGAGCTATATTCTGTTTCCGAGCGTGGTGTTTCTGATCCTCGGCTTTTTTTCCGAGGCGATCATCCGCGCGGTCGAAAGGCGGCATTATCCGTGGCTGCCGCCGGCACCGGGCACGCCGATTCTGACCGCGCTGGTCAGCAGCCTGCGCCTGGCGCTGCTCGGGCTCCTCGTCAATCTCGTGGCGCTGATCGTGGTCTATTGGTGGGCAGTCTGGATTCCGGGCGTCAATGCCCTCGTCTTCGCGCTGCTCAATGGCTATCTGATCGGCCGCGAATATTTCGAGACGGTGGCGCTGCGGCGTCTGGGGCTGGCCGATGCCAATGCGCTGTGGCGCAACTACCGGCTGGAGTTCACCCTGGCCGGCGCCGCTGTCGCAGCGTTGTTTCTGGTGCCGGTGCTGGGCCTCGTGGCCCCGATGGTCGGGCTCGCGGCCACCGTCCACCTGATTGAGTGCCGCCGGCAAGGCTTCGCCGTCCCGGCGCGGGCCTGACGTAATCGTGCAGCGCAGCATCTTCCCATCCGATCGATATGCAGGGGATCAAAAATGTTTCGGCGCAAGAAGCCCGAGGGTGACGAACCAATGACCGAGAACGAACCGACGCCGGAGACGCTCCTGGCCCCGTTGACCAAGCCGGTGCCGCGGCCCGCCGCGACGGGATCGGCGGCACCGCCGAATCCCAACCGAATTCCCAACATGCCGCCCCGGCCCTCGGCCACAGAACTGGCCCGGCCGGTCGAGCCGGCGCGCATCGTGCCGGCGCCGCCCCGACCGACCGAACCGTCCGGCAATCCGGAAGCGGCCCGTTCCGGCGAATTCGGGCGTGGCGGCGACTTTCCGCGGCCGGGCGAGGCCGGGCGTATGCCCGACCAGCCGCGCCGCCCGGGTGAAACCGCGCGCATGGAATCACCGCCGGCACCGGCGCCGCGCGAACCGGAGCTTCGCCAACTCATGGTCGGCAAGGAAATCTCGCTCCAAGGCGAGATCACCCATTGCGATCGGCTGCTGATCGAAGGCAGCGTCGAGGCTAATTTGTCCGATTGCCGCGATGTCGATATCGCCGAATCGGGGCTGTTCAAGGGCTCGGCCGCGATCGAGTCGGCCGAAATTCGCGGCCGCTTCGAGGGCACGCTGACCGTGCGCAAGCGGCTGTTCATCCGCGCCACCGGCCAGGTCACCGGCACGATCCGCTATGGCCAGATCGAGGTCGAACGCGGCGGTCGGATCGCCGGCGATATCGAAGCGATGGGGGAGTCGGAACGCCCGGACTGAGCAACCCGGCCTGCCGAACCGCATTCGAAAATTTCCGCGCCAAAATCACTATTTTGTTTCAATGGGGGTTGCATCCGGGCGCGGAAAGCGTGCAAAACTGTCGCGCTTACAAGGGGGGACAGCGCGTTATGTCGGACATTGCCTCGGGCCATGTCGATCAGTCTTGCGATGCGGTTTGGGGATTTCATCACCGGGCGGATCGCCTGCGGGACAACGGGCGGTCGCTCGGCCGGGTTGGCTTGGCGCTCTTCGCGGCGCTTTCGCTCGCGGCCTGTTCGGGGCCGGGCGGGATATCGCAGCCGACCGTACCGTCACCGGCCCCATCGGCCGCGGCGACCGGATCGAAGCGCCCGCTGCTCGACGTGACGCAACTCGGCGGCCTCCAGACCCTCTCGCCCCAGGCGCTGATCGCTCGGCTGGGCGAGCCCGATTTCACCCGCCGCGATCCGCCGGCCGAGATCTGGCAATATCGCGGCAGCACCTGCGTGCTCGATCTCTTTCTCTATCCCGAAGATGGCGAACTACACGTGTTGCACGCCGCGACCCGCGACCGCGACCGGGTGCGCGCGCCGGAGAATCACTGCACGCCGTTCGGGCCGACGC
>JAXDMU010000210.1:0-2869 GCA_034665905.1 Aliidongia sp.
TTACCTAAAGAACGGGCACCGGCAGCGGTGCCGCGCCAGACGGCCGGCAGAAAGACCCCGAACCGGCGATCTTGTCAAACGTGCTCTTTGGATCGGATTCAGTCGCCCACGGCCAGCGCGGCTTCCGGCGTGCGCAGATGCCAGGTCCAGGCCGTGCGGATGATCGTGTCCAGATCCGAGCGAACCGGCCGCCAGCCGAGGAGATTTGCCGCCCGCGTCGGGTCGGCGACCAGCACGGCCGGATCGCCGGCGCGGCGCGGCATCTCGCGCCGCGGCACGCGCTTGCCGGTGACGCGCTCGACCGCGGCGATGACCTCGCGCACCGAATAGGCCCGACCGGTACCCAGATTGACCGCGGCAGTGGCGCCGCCCGCCAACAGATATTCCAATGCCCGCACATGGGCATCGGCCAGATCGGCGACATGGATATAGTCGCGCTGGCAGCTACCGTCGGGCGTCGGATAGTCGGTGCCGTAGATGTCGATCGCGGCACGCCGGCCAAGGGCGGCATCCAGGATCAGCGGAATGAGATGGGTTTCCGGCAGATGACTTTCGCCGATATCGCCCTCGGGATCGGCGCCGGCGGCATTGAAATAGCGCAGCGCCACCGAGGACAGCCCGTGCGCCTTGCCGTGCCAATGCAGCGCGCGCTCGATCATCAGCTTGGTTTCGCCATAGGGATTGACCGGTTGCTGCGGCGTATCTTCGGTGATCGGCATCTCGTCCGGCGTGCCATAGGTCGCGCAGGTCGAGGAAAACACCATGTGCTTGATCCCGGCGATCCGCATGGCATCAAGCAGGATCAGCGATTTGGCGACGTTGTTCTCGAAATACATTTCCGGCTTGGTCATCGATTCGCCGACATAGGCAAATGCGGCAAAATGCATGACCGCCTCGATTCGGTAGCGCTTGAAAGTTTCAAGCAGCAGGGCACGGTCGCCAATGTCACCCTCGACGAACGGTCCCCACTGGACGGCCCAATGGTTGCCATAGACCAGATTGTCGTAGGTCACCGGCCGATAGCCGGCACGGGCGAGGGCTTTGGCGGCATGGCTGCCGATATAACCGGCGCCACCGGTGACCAGGATATTTTTCATGGGGCAACCTGCTCCGCTTGAATGCCGGTTCGAGGGCCGGCCGGTTTCATAACGCGGTCCCCCCCCGGTTTCTTCCCGATCTCACGGCCACCCAAGCGAGATTTTTTCCGCCGCTTCACCGCCGATCGAAATTTCGAGGGTTTTCCCCGCATCCCGGCGATTGCCGGTCATGACCGCCGTCATTCCGGCCGCGCCTGGACGGAAATTCCGGCCGAAACGACGGAGCGGACGGCAATCGACGAGCCGGCGCATGGCGGCATGACGGAAACGCATGTCACCAAACTTGGGAGTGCTTCGGAATTTCCCGGCCCCTTGTGGCGTTGTCGTCAGGGTAGCTTCACAAAGGCGTGAAATTCGCGCGGTGAACCATAGCGCCGGAGGCGAGCATGGGACATACGCCACATTTTCGCTGGTGGACGCAGCCCGGTTGCGGCAGTGCTGCATCGATGGAATTGGCCGATATCGGCGGTAATTCGCCCTAGAGAGAGGATTTCTGATGCGCATAGCGGTGATCGGGACGGGGTATGTCGGTCTTGTGTCGGGTGCGTGCTTCTCCGAATTCGGAACCTCCGTGGCCTGCGTCGACAAGGCGGCCGACAAGATCGAGCGGCTCAATCGCGGCGAAATGCCGATCTTCGAGCCGGGTCTCGAGCAACTGGTCGCGAATAATGTGCGCGCCGGGCGGTTGACGTTCTCGACCGAGCTGAAGGCCGCCGTCGATGGCGCCCAGGCCGTGTTCATCGCCGTCGGCACGCCGTCGCGGCGCGGCGACGGCCATGCCGATCTGTCCTATGTTTTCGCCGCAGCCGAAGAGATCGCCCGGGCGATGACCGGCTATACCGTCATCGTGACCAAATCGACCGTGCCGGTCGGCACCGGCCGCAAGGTGGCCGAAGTCATCGCCCGGACCCGCCCCGATTTGCAGCTGGGCCGCGATTTCGACGTCGTGTCCAATCCGGAATTCCTGCGCGAAGGCTCGGCGATCGAAGATTTCATGCGCCCCGACCGTGTCGTGATCGGCACCGGCCCGCAGGCCGAGCGTGCGCGCGAAATTTTGCGCGAGCTTTATCGGCCGCTCTACCTTTCGGAAACGCCGGTGCTGTTCACCGGCATCGAGACCGCCGAGCTGATCAAATACGCCGCCAACAGCTTTCTGGCGACCAAGATCACCTTCATCAACGAAATCGCCGATCTGTGCGAAGCGGTCGGCGCCGATGTCCAGGATGTCGCCAAGGGCATCGGGCTCGATGGCCGCATCGGCAAGAAATTCCTGCATTCCGGGCCGGGCTATGGCGGGTCGTGCTTCCCCAAGGATTGTCTGGCGCTGGTCAAGACCGCGCAGGATGCCGGCGCCCCGATCTCAATCGTCGAGACCGTGGTGAAGGTCAATGACGCCCGCAAGATCGAGATGGCGGAGCGTATTACCGCGGCCTGCCACGGCTCGGTTGCCGGCAAGCAGATCGGCGTGCTCGGTCTGACCTTCAAGCCCAACACCGACGATATGCGCGACAGCGCCAGCCTCGACATCATCCCGGCCTTGCAGGGCAAGGGCGCCGTGATTCGCGCCTTCGATCCGGAAGGCATGCACGAGGCCGAAAAGCTGCTGAGCGAGATCACTTATGCCGGCGATGCCTATGACGCGATCACGGGGGCCGATGCCATGGTCATCCTGACCGAGTGGAACGAGTTCCGGTCGCTCGATTGGGCGCGCGTGAAGCAGCAGATGAAGGGCCGAATCATCATCGATCTGCGCAATATCTATCAGCCGGAGC
>JAXDMU010000211.1:0-4586 GCA_034665905.1 Aliidongia sp.
AGCGGCGTTCCAGGTCGAGCGGGCTATGGATCTGGCGGCCGAGCACCGACGCCTTGAAATTCGGGGCGTAGGTCGTGACCGTGTCGATCATCAGGTCGGCCACTTCCTCGCGATGATCATCCCATGAGGCGCCGCCGGGCAGTTCCGGGGCGACATGCTGGCAAAACAGGCTGGCGACGTGTTGGCCCGGTGGGGCCAGGCTGTCGTCGAGCGTCGAGGGGATCAGCACTTCGACGATCGGCCGACGCGACCAGCCGAATTGCCGGGCATCGGTGTACGCCCGATCCATGTAATCGAGGCGGGGCGCCAGGATGATGCCGGCGCCGTGATGCTCGGCCGCCTGCCGGCCCGGCAGGCAGGTGAAATCCGGCAGTTCGGACAGCGCCACATTCATCCGGAACGTGCCGGAACCGCAGCGCCAATTGCCGATCCGGCGCCGGAAATCGGGCGGCAGGGCGGCCTCGTCGATCAGTTTCAAAAACAACAGCTTGGGGTTGAGGTTGGAGGCGATGGCGGCGGCCTGGAGACGCTCGCCCGCCTCGGTCACGATCCCGGTGGCGCGCCCCTTCTCGACGATCACCTCGCGCACGGCACAGCCGGTGCGAATCTCGACACCTTCGGCCTCCGCCGAGCGCGCCATCGCCTGGGTGATCGCGCCCATGCCGCCGATGGCGTGGCCCCAGGCGCCCTTCTTGCCGTTGACCTCGCCGAAGACGTGGTGCAGCAGCACATAGGCCGAACCGGGGGTATAGGGGCTGGCGTAATTGCCGACGATGCTGTCGAAGCCGTAGGCCGCCTTGATCGGGGCACTTTCGAACCAGCCATCGAGGTAATGGCCGGCCGATTGCGCAAACAGATCAAGCAACTCGCGCTTCATTTCGATATCGAGATGACGCAGCCGGTTGGCCAACCCGCCGGCTTTGACCAGTTCCCCGAGCGCCGCCATCCAGCCGCCCGCAACCAGATTGGGCGGCGTCTTCAACACCAGATCGCGCAGCAGATCGGCGACGACATCAAGTCGCTTGGCGTAATCCTCCAGACGATCGGCGTCTTTGGTCGAGAATTTGGCGACCTCGTCATAAGTCCGGCCGGCGCCGACTTTGAGATATCGCCCATCCTCCAGCGGCAGGAAATTCGCCAGCGGCCGTTCGACGATGCGCAACCCGTGCGCGGCCAGATCGAGATCGGCGATGATCCTGGGGTTGAGCAGAGAGACGGTGTAGGCCGCGACCGAGTTGCGGAAGCCCGGATGGAACTCCTCGGTCATGGCCGCACCGCCGACCACGCCCAACCGCTCCAGCACCGTGACCTTGAGCCCGGCGCGGGCGAGATACGTCGCGCAGACCAAGCCATTATGGCCGCCGCCGATGATGATCACGTCACGCACGGGGTATGGGCTCAGGGCTGGCGGATCGCGGCGCCGGCGGTCATGCCGCCATCGATCACCAGTTCGGTCCCGGTGACATAGGCCGAGAGGTCGGACGCAAGATAGAGCACGCCATCGGCGATATTCTCCGGCCGCCCGGCCCGGCCGAGCGGCACCGCGAACTTGCCGAGTTCGATCGGATCGATCGGCGCATTGCGGCCGGGCATCGCACTGACGATCGTCTTGCCCCAGATCGGCGTGTCGATGATGCCGGGATGGATCGAGTTGACCCGGATGCCGGTGCCGAGCGAGGCACATTCCATCGCCGCCGCCTTGGCGAACAGGCGAACACCGCCCTTGGTCGCGCAATAGCACGACAGAAAGGGCGAGCCGCGCAGCCCGGCCACCGACGAGGTGATGATGATCGAGCCGCCACCGGCGCGGGTCAGCGCCGGGATGGCGTATTTCACCGACAGAAACACACCGTCGAGATTGACCGCGGTGATCCGGCGCCACGCCTCCAGCGTCGTCTCGGCGATCAGCCCCCCGCCGCCGATGCCGGCGTTGGCGACCATAATGTCGAGCCGGCCATAGCGGGTTTCCGCCGCCGCCACGATCTCGGGCCACACCGCCTCGTCGGTCACATCCTGATGGCGAAAGCTGGCAGCCCCGCCGGCCGCCTCGATCCGGGCGACCACGGCCGCACCGCCGGCTTCGTCGATGTCGGTCAGCAGCACCTTGGCGCCCTCGCGGGCCAGCGCCTCGGCCGAGGCCGCCCCGATCCCCGAGGCGCCGCCGGTCACGATCGCCACCTTGCCATCAACGAGACCCATGATTTGCTCCTCCATGATCCGCCCAGGACATGCGCCCGGTTCCGGATATGTTGTTGATCTACGGATGCTTTATTGTCGCTGCAACCTGCGCGGAAGTCCAGTCGGCAAGATGGCGCTTTCGAGGCTGTGCCGGAATGGTCTATAAAATCACTCGGCGACATTGGAGAGTGCCATGACCGCGTTTGAAAAATTCCGCCGTCCCGCCCTGCTGGCCGTGCTATTCCTGGCGCTGGCCGCGGCAGCGCTCCGCGTTTTGCCCTCAGCCGCCCAGGAAGGTCGTGCCATTCCGGCACCGCTGCACGACGAGCCGGCCGGACCGGCCGGTTCCGAAACGGCGATCCTGGCCGGCGGCTGCTTCTGGGGCGTCCAGGGCGTGTTCCAGCATGTCGCGGGCGTCACCGCAGCGGTCTCCGGCTATGCCGGCGGCGCCAAGGCCGGAGCGGATTATAATCAGGTCAGCACCGGTACCACCGGCCATGCGGAATCGGTCCAGATCATTTTCGATCCGCACAAGATCAGCTATGGCAAGCTGCTTCAGATCTATTTCTCGGTCGCCCATGATCCGACCGAACTGAACCGGCAAGGCCCGGACCACGGCACGCAATACCGCTCGGCGATCTTCCCGACCAATGCAGCACAGGCGGAAGCCGCCACGGCTTATATCGCGCAACTGGACAACGCCCACGCTTTCGACGCGCCGATCGTCACCCGCATCGAGCCCGACCGCGCGTTCTTTCCTGCCGAGACCTATCATCAGGATTTCCTGACGCGGAACCCGACCTATCCCTATATCGTGATCAATGATCTACCGAAGGTCGGGAATTTGAAGAGACTGTTCCCGGAACTCTATCGGGCCGATCCGGTGCTGGTTGCGACGGCATCTGAGTAGGGCGTTTGGCGAGAATGGTTACCCCTTTTGGTTATAGTTTTTATTCATATTAATCGTGATGCAGGCGTCTTATTCGCATATTGCGAAGGTAATACTTTCCACAGCTCCGCATTTTGGTGGACGAAAAAGGGGACCGGGTAATGTGTGTGAGCGGATCCGTGGGCAACGGAGGTCACAACGACCAAGGAGATACTCGCCGCATCCAGCTTTTGCTTAATTTCAACAGCGGGCAATGCGGACTCGATAAACCGATGGTCGCCGACGGCCGGTGGGGGCCAGGTACAGCGGCCGCATTACAGCGCTATCAGCGCGCGGCCGGCACCAGGGAGAGCGGCTTGGTCGAGCCGGGCGATGCCACCCTGGCAGCGTTCCATCGCACCTTGCCGCCCGGCCTGCCCCGAGAAAAGCTGTGGGCGACAATGGCCACTGCCGAACTGTCGGTGATTGACCGGTATTTTCCGCAATTGTCCGAGTGCCTGACCCGAAACGGCATCGACACGCCCTTGCGGATCGCCCACTTCCTGGCCCAGGTTGGTCATGAAAGCGCCGATCTGCGCTATCCGGAAGAGATTGCTTCCGGCCAGGCCTATGAGGGCCGCGCAGATCTGGGCAACACCGAACCCGGCGACGGTCAACGTTTCAAGGGCCGCGGATTGATGCAGTTGACCGGCCGCACCAACTACGCGCGGTACGGCGCGGCACGCCAGCGGGATTTCCTGAGCGGCGACAATCCCAAGCTGATCGCGAGCGATCCCGACTTGGCGGTCGATGTCGCCGGTTGGTTTTGGGCGACGCAAAACCTCAACAACTGGGCCGACGCGGACGATGTCGAAACCGTTACCAACAAGATCAATGGCGGCTATAACGGCCTCGACGACCGCAAAGCCCGCTTGGCCTGCGCCAAATGGTTTCTGCTCGGCTGATCCGAGCGATCGCGGCGCGGGAGAGATGTTCCCGACGCCTTAATCGCGCCCCTTCGCCCGCCGCGCCAACGGATGCGCCGTCGTCACCAGCCGGGTCAGTCGATCGACATCGACATGGGTATAAATCTCCGTCGTCGCGATGTCGGCGTGGCCCAGCATCTGCTGCACGCTTCTGAGATCCGCGCCATGGGCCAGGAGGTGGGTCGCGAAGGCGTGGCGCAGCACATGAGGCGAGAGTTTCGCCGGGTCGAGGCCGGCTTCGAGCGCCAGCGCTTTCAACAGCTGGCCGCAGCGGTTGCGGGTCAGATGTCCGCCGGCACCGCGTGACGGAAAGAGCCAGCGCGCTGGCTTGCCCGGCTCCAGGAAGCCCGCACGGATCGCCAGATAGGCGTCGAGGGCGGCACGCGCGCCGCCGCCGATCGGCACCAGCCGTTCCTTGCCGCCCTTTCCGCGCACCGTGAGATACGCCTCGCCACGCGCCACCGTGGCCAGCGGCAGCGAGACCAATTCGGAAATGCGCAGGCCCGAGGCGTAGAGCAGTTCGAGGATGGCGCTGAGGCGCAAGCCCTCCGGAG
>JAXDMU010000212.1:0-3480 GCA_034665905.1 Aliidongia sp.
GAATCGAAATGCGTATCAGAACCTTGTTCCTGATCGGCCTTGCAGCACTTGCGGTTCCCGCAATCTGCATTTCCGGCTGGATGGCCTCGTCGGCGACCACCGAATGGTCCCATGCAAGAAAGGTTACTCAGCAGGCGCGCGCGATGAGCGATCTGATGCGCCTCCTGACGGGCATCGCGGTCGAGACCGGCCAGCTCCAGGAAGCCGCTCTCGCCGAGACGCCCAATCTCGAAGCGCTGACCAAATCCAAGGCCGTGACCGACGACGCCCTTGCGCATACCGCCTCGACCGCGGCCGGGACCGACGCCATGGCGATCGTCGATGAGGCACGCCGCACCATCATTGAGCTTCGTCGGCGGGTGGACGATGCGACTCGCCAACCGATATCGGCCCGCGACGCGAATTTCCCAAAAGAACTGCTTGCCACCAGAACGGCGGTCAGCGACGGAATCCGCAAGCAACTGGGGACCTTCGAAACGGCGATCGTCCAGGCCGATCCGGCGGTCGGCATGCTGGTCCAACTTGGCAGTCAGATGATGTTGATGCGCGACAATGCCGGCGCGCGGAGCGTGCTGATCACGCCCTGGATCAACGGCAAGCCCTTTACGCCCGATAATGTCGCGACCGCTTTCACGATGTCCGGGCGCGTCGCCCTCGCGTGGGACCGGGCGCTTGCGACGATCGGTCAGATCCGGCCGAGTGCCCGGCTTGCCGCGGCGCGTGACCGAGTCCAGGCCGGCTTCTTTGCCGAGGCGGAGCCACGCTATCTGGCACTCCTCGCCGCCGCCCTGGTCCATGGCGATTGGGGCATGCCCTATGCCGATTTTCGCAAATTTACCGTTGGCGCCCTGGCCGAGATCGTGCCGGTGCGCGAAGCCGCCATGGAAGAGGCGGTCGATCGGGCCGATGCGCAAAGCGCCGATGCGGCTTTCAGGCTTCTCCTAGCCGCTCTTGCGACATTGGGCGAGGCCGTCGTCGCCGGGGTCTCGCTCACCGTGCTGCTGCGTCGTATCGTGGCACCGGTCCAGGCCATGACGGCGATCGTGTCGCGCATTGCCCGCGGCGAGTTCGATCTCGATGTCGCCTATCGCGGCCGAACCGACGAGATCGGCGCCATGGCGCAGGCGGTCGAGGTGCTGCGCGGTCACTCGGCCGACGCCAAGCGGCTGGGCGAGGCGGCCGAGGCCGAGACGCGAGCGAAGCTGGACGCCGCGGCCCGACTCGCCGCCGTGACCAAGGAATTCGAACAGCGGGCCGGCCGTATGGTCGCGACATTGGGCGAGGCCGCGGGCGAACTCCGGGAAACCGCCGAAGGCATGCACGGCACGGCGAGCGAGACCCATGCGCTGACCGAACGCGTCGCCGCCGCCGCCGATGTTGCTGCCCGCAGCGTCGGGGCCGTCGCCGCTGCGGTCGAAGAGTTGAGCGCGTCCGGCCGCGAGATCGGCACGCGGGTCGAACAATCGGCGCATGCGACGCGCCAGGCGGCCGGCGAAGCGCGCCGGACGGACGTTGTCGTGCGCGAGCTGACGGCGACGACCGAACGGATCGGCGAGTTCGTCGGCCTGATCGCCGAAATCGCCAGCCAGACCAGCCTGCTCGCCCTCAACGCCAATATCGAAGCCGCGCGCGCCGGCGAGGCCGGTCGCGGTTTCGGCATCGTCGCGTCAGAAGTGAAGAGCCTCGCCAGCCGGACGGCAAAGGCGACCGAGGACATCAGCCAGCAGATCGCCGCCGTCCAATCGGCGACGCGCGCCGCGGCCGCCGCGATCACCGTGATCACCGGCATGATGGACGAGATCGACAGCATCGCCACCGGTATCGCCGGAGCCGTCGAACAGCAAGGCTCGGCGACGATCGAAATCTCCCGCAACGCCCAAACCGCCGCGACCGGCGCCCACGATGTGACCCAGATCATCGAGACCGTGGCGGCCGGCGCCAGCAAAACCGGCGGTGCCGCCGAACGCGTCGTCGGCGCCGCCGATTCACTCAAGGGGCAGGCGGGGACGCTTGATCACGAGGTGCGGGAGTTTCTGGTGCGGGTGCGCTCGGCGTGAGATGGGTTGGTTCGCCCAACCCATCAAACAGGAAACCTCTGCCCGGCGCACTCATCGAAGCCGAACCACCGCGCTCGAATGTTGGCCCGCCCGGTCGGTGACCGTGATGCGGGCGAAGCCGGGACCATCCGGCAGCCATTGCGGTTGGGCGGCCAGCGTGGCCGCCGACACTGGTAACCCATTTACCGACCAGCGATAAGGTGGCGTGCCGCTGTCGGCTTCCAATTGCAGAGGTCTCATTTTCCCTGTCTCATCAGCCACTTCGACCTGCGCCCCATCGGGCGGATAAAGGATGCGCGGCGGATGCGTGTTCGGGAGCGTGCGGAGTCCGTCGCGGTCGGCGAAATGTTCGAGTGCGCGGGGCAGCGGAGTGGCCGCGGCCGCTCCGTCGGCGAGGGTACTGGCGTCGCCGGTCGAGTCGGCTGGTAGCAGATCGAACAGAGAAAAGAGCAGCGGCGCTGCGGTATTGCGGCCATAAGCGCCGGGTCGGGGCGATCCGTCCGCCCGCCCGGTCCAGACACCGATCGTCCAATCGGGGCTGTAGCCGATGGCCCAGGCGTCCCGGAAGCCGTAGGACGTACCGGTTTTATAAGCGATCGGGCGGGCGTCGGCGGCGAGCGGTCGGGGCATCCGCCCATCGGGCGGCGGGGCGCCACGCAGGATCTCGGTGATTTCCCGCGCCGCATGCGGGGTCATCAGCGTGGCGTCTCCTTGGGCATTGTCCGGCAGGAGGCGGAGCGGTGCTGAGCGGCCGTCATGGGCCAGCCCGACATAGAGGCGGGTCAGGTCGAGCAGACTGATCCCGACGCCGCCCAAAGCCAGCGGCAGGCTCGGTGCGGCGTCACCCTCGGGGAACGCAAGCCGCGCCCCGGCATCGCGCAGCGTGGCGGCAAGCCGCCTGGGGCCGATCCGATCCAAAAGCGTGATCGCCGGCACGTTCAAGGATTGCTGAAGCGCCTCTCGCGCGGTGACCTGACCGTGGAAGCCGCGATCGAAATTTTCCGGGGCATAATCGCCGATGCGCAGCGGATGATCCTCGATCAGGGTATCGGGCAGAAGGGCGAGGTCGTCGAACGCCAGCCCGTAGATGAAGGGTTTCAAGGCCGAACCGGGCGAGCGCCGTCGGCGCACCAGGTCGAGCGCACTTCGAACGCCGCCGACCCAGCCGCGGATCGCGCGCTCCCGGTTGTCCACGACCAGAATGGCGATGTCGCCGCCATCTGCCATCGCGGCGACGTCGCGTGCCGCCTGAGTCTCGATCGCACGCTGAATCGCGGCGTCCAACAAAGTCCGGGTCGGCTTGCCGTCCGTGCGGCGAAACCGTTCAGCCACCTGGCTCGCGAGGCGCGGAAAGACATAGCGCCGGGCGATCTCCGGCGGCGGGGTCTCCCGGTCGCCGTCCGGCAGACGCCCGGCGAGGATA
>JAXDMU010000213.1:0-5059 GCA_034665905.1 Aliidongia sp.
CCGACGCAGCCCCAAACCGGCCGGCGCCGACGCAAAAGGCGACAGGAATGATCTACGTGGTGGCTGAACTCGCCACGAATCGGCAACGAGTCACTTCGTGGTACCCCCCGTGGTACCCCAAACGAAAAAAGCCCCTCACGGAACACTCTCTCATTTATCTAAATCATTGATAAAATTGGTGAGACCGATGGGATTCGAACCCATGACCACACGATTAAAAGTCGCGTGCTCTACCAGCTGAGCTACGGTCTCACTGCGCCGAAAGCGGCCGGAACATAGGCAGTATCAGGGCGCGCGGTCAATCGCCGCGGTCTGGGGGCTGCCTTGCGGGAAGCGTCAGCGCTTCGCGGCGTCGCGGGCGAAGCGTTCTTTCAGGCGGGCCACGATGCGCGGCGAGACAAAATGGCTGACATCGCCGTCAAGTTGGCCGATTTCCTTGACGAAGCGCGACGAGATGAACTGATAGCGGTCGGACGCCATCAAGAACACGGTCTCAACATTGGGATTGAGTCGGGCGTTCATCCCGGCCATCTGGAACTCATATTCGAAATCCGACACCGCGCGCAGGCCACGGATGATGACCGAGGCGCCAACTTCGACCGCAAACTTCATCAGCAGCATCTCGAACGGCCTGACCTCAATGCGCGCGGCCAGAGCCGGTTCGGCCACCGCCTGGATCTCCGTTCGCACCAGTTCGACCCGCTCCTCGGTCGAGAAGAGCGGGCCTTTGCCGGCATTGTGGGCGACGCCGACGATCAGCCGATCGACCACCCGCGCAGCCCGCAGGATCACGTCCATATGGCCGTTGGTGATCGGATCGAACGTGCCGGGATAAACGCCGATGCGGGGCTGCGTGGTCACTCGGGTTCCTCCTGCTTCAGCCGATCGACATCCACCCTCAATGAACCGTGCTGTCGGGCGGCACGCCGCCGCCCTCGACCGGCGTTTCCGGCCCGTCTTCGTCGTCGCCCTCGCTCGCCTCGCCGGTATCGCGCAAGGTCGCGACCGAAACCACCCGCTCCTCTTCGGCCGATACGCGGAACACGACCACGCCCGCGGTGCCGCGCGCCGCGATGCGGATGTCGTGGACCGGACAGCGGATGACCTGGCCCTGATCCGTCACCAGCACGATCTCGTCGCGCTGCTGCACCGGGAAAACCGAGATCACGGCATCGCCGCGCCGGCCCAGATTCATGTTGTCCACGCCCTGCCCGCCCCGTCCGGTGATGCGGAAGCGGAAGGCCGAGGTGCGAACGCCGAAGCCCTTGCTGGTCACGCTCAGCAGGAATTCCTCCAGCGCGTCCAGTTCGGTAAAGCGCGCCTCGTCGATCTCGACCACCTCAGCGCCCGGCGACACGTCTCCTTCGTCTGCGGCCTCGGTGGTCGACGTCTCGACCACCTCGTCGGAGTCGCCGCCATTCTGGCGGCGGCGCTTGCCGGCGAGACTCAGATAGGCGTCACGCTCGGCAATGTCGATCTCGACATGATTGAGGATCGACATGGAAATCACCTTGTCGTCGCCCAGAAGACGGATGCCGCGCACACCGACCGAGCTGCGTCCGGTGAAGACGCGGACATCGGTCACCGGAAAGCGGATGCATTTGCCATTGCGCGTCGCCAGCAGCACGTCTTGCTGGTCGCTGCAACTGGAGACGCCGATCAGTGTATCGTCGGCATCCTCGTCTTCGAACTTCATGGCGATCTTGCCGTTGGCCATGACATTGGCGAAATCACCCAGCGAATTACGCCGGACATTGCCCTTGGAGGTCGCGAACATCACGGTCAGATCGGCCCAGCTCGATTCGTCTTCGGGCAAGGGCAGGATCGCCGAGATCCCCTCGCCCGGCTGCATGTTGGGCAGCAGATTGACGATCGCCTTGCCGCGTGATTGTGGTGTGGCCAGCGGCAGGCGCCAGACCTTTATCTTGTAGGCGCGGCCCGAGGTGGTGAAGAACAGCACCGGCGTATGGGTCGAGGCAACGAAAAGCTGGCTGACTGAATCCTCGTCGCGCATCGCCATGCCGCTGCGTCCGCGGCCACCGCGGCGCTGTGCGCGGTAGGTCGAGACCGGCACGCGCTTGATGGCACCGGCCAGGCTCACGGTCACGACCATGTCCTCGCGCTGGATCAGCGCCTCGATGTCGGATTCGAATTCCAGTTCCTGGATCGTCGTGCGGCGCGGATCGGCGAAGCGGTCCTTCACCGCCTGCAACTCGGCGCGCATGATGCCGAATTTCCGGTCCTGCGAGCGCAATATGTCCAGCAGATCGACGATCTGCGCACCGATCTCGCGCAGTTCCTCGGCGATCTTGTCACGCTCCAGCCCGGTCAAGCCCTGCAAGCGCAATTGCAGGATGGCGCGGCCCTGTGCTTCGGACAGGCGATAGGTGCCGTCGGCCGAAACTTCATGGCCCGGCTCCTCGATCAAACCGATCAGCGCCGCGACCTCCTCGGCCGGCCAATCGCGCCCGGTCAAGCCGGCGAGTGCCTCCGCCGGATCGCCGGCATGACGGATGAGCTTGATAATCTCGTCGATATTGGCGACGGCGACGGCGAGACCGGCCAGGATATGGGCGCGGTCGCGCGCCTTGCCCAGTTCGAAGCTCGCGCGGCGGGTGATGACCTCCAGCCGGAAATCGACGAAGGCCGCGATGATCTCGCGCAGATTCATCAGGGCCGGACGGCCGCCGTTGATCGCCAGCATATTGACGCCGAAGCTGGTTTGCAGCGGCGTGTGGCGGAACAACTGGTTCAGCACGACATCGGGGGCGGCATCGCGCTTCAGCTCGATCACGACGCGCACGCCGTCGCGGTCCGATTCGTCGCGCAGATCGGAAATCCCCTCGACCAGCTTGTCGCGCACCACTTCGGCGATTCGCTCCAGGAGCCGCGCCTTATTCACCTGATAGGGAATTTCCGAGACGACGATCGCATCGCGATCCTTGCGGATTTCCTCAATGGTGTGACGGCAGCGCATGACGACCGAGCCGCGGCCGGTCTGATAGGCGGCACGGATGCCGTTCTTGCCCATGATGAGGCCACCGGTCGGGAAATCCGGGCCGGGCAGCACCTCGTTCAACTCGTCGATCGTGATGTCGGGATTGTCGATATAGGCAAAGGTGGCGTCGATCACCTCGCCCAGATTATGCGGTGGGATATTGGTCGCCATGCCGACGGCGATGCCCGAGGCGCCATTGACCAGCAGATTGGGAAACCGCGCCGGCAACACCGACGGCTCCGACAGAGTCTCGTCGTAGTTCGGCACCATATCGACGGTTTTCTTGTCGATATCTTCGAGCAAACTGTCGCTGACCCGGGCAAGCCGCGCCTCGGTATAGCGCATCGCGGCCGGCGGATCGCCATCCATCGAGCCGAAATTACCCTGACCCTGGACCAGCATCAGGCGCATCGAGAAATCCTGCGCCATGCGGACCATGGCGTCATAGATCGCCGAATCGCCATGGGGATGGAAATTGCCCATGACCTCGCCGACCGCCTTGGCCGATTTTCGGAACGCCCGGTTCCACTCGTTCCCGGCCTCCTTCATGGCATAGAGGATGCGGCGATGAACCGGCTTCAGCCCGTCGCGGACGTCGGGCAGCGCGCGGCTCACGATCACGCTCATGGCGTAATCGAGATAGGAACGCTGCATCTCGTCTTCGATGGTGACGGGCGTGATGTCGAACGAGGCGGGTGTCGGCGGCTGAGTGACCAAGGTATCGGAACAATCAATTGACGAAGGGCCGCCCGATTTCAGATCGCAAGGCGATCCGACCGGACGGGCCGGACCCTAGCAAAATATCGCCCTCGCAACAATGCACCGAGGCGGCATCGGTGCCCCTCATATTCCGGCGGCGGACGCGATGGATTCGCGCAGTTAAGAATTCCGCAAGACAGAAGGACGAACCTGACTGCCGGTACTCTCGCGCTTCAAGGCACGTCCGACATGGCCCGCAACCGTCCCCATCTCGACCTGACTCTCCCCGACCCCTGGCGGCAGGTGGCCGAGTTCTGCGCGGAGTTTCCGCAATATGACTATGACGACATCATGCGGGTCTGCGATCTGGTCGAACGCCAACTGACCAGACTGCGCGAGGAGAGCCGGCAGCGGCGGCGCTAACCCGCGCGGAACCGAAACCCGGTCAGCCGGAACCGGGTGTGTCGGCCGGCGTATCGGCCAGCTCGTTCAGCGCCCCGCGCAAGGCATCGATCAGAAACCCACCATCGCCGCCGGCCTTCAGCGCCGTGTCGATCGCGCGGGCGGCGGAAGCGATGCGTTTCGCGCCGAGATTTCCGGCGACTCCCTTGAGCAGATGGGCGAGCGAAGCTGCATCCTCCCGCGCGCCGGTCGCAATCAGGCGGGCCATCTCGTCGGCGGCCCGGCGATAGTGCCGACAGAAATCGCGGTAGACTTCCTCAAGCAGCTCGCGATTGCCGTCCAGCCGCGTCAGGGCGTCCTGCATGTCGATGCCTGGCAATGCGTCGATTTCGCGCGTCGCCTCGACCAGGCGCCAGATGATTCTGATCATATGCTCGGCGTCCACCGGCTTCGACAGATGCTCGCTCATCCCGACCTCGCGGCAACGCAGCTTTTCCTCCTCAAGCGCATGGGCGGTTACCGCGATGATCGGTAATCGAGTGAGTCCAAGCTCCGTACGAATCGCCCGCGTCGCGCTATAGCCGTCCATCTCCGGCATCTGGAGATCCATCAGCACGGCATCGAAGGTGCGCGTCCGCAGCAGATCGACCGCTTCTCGGCCATTAGCGGCAATCGCCGAGATCGCCCCGGCGCTCGCCAGGATACCCTCGGCGACCGCTTGATTGACCGGATTGTCCTCGACGATCAAGACGCGGACACCGGCAAGCCGGGGGGACGGGGCGGATTCCATCATTGCATCCTCGTTGACAGGGCGGTGCGCCGGATGCGCCGGAAGGTCGAAATTCAGAACGAAGGAAAACGTGCTGCCCCGGCCGGGCGTGCTATCGACGACGATGCGGCCCCCCATCGCTTCGACCAGCCGCTTGCAGATGATCAGGCCGAGCCCGGTGCCGCCATAGC
>JAXDMU010000214.1:0-17282 GCA_034665905.1 Aliidongia sp.
ACCTCACCGAAATCTACTATGCGGTTGGGATCGCGCGCAATCCCACCTTTTGCCGCTGGCAACAAACGGGCGGCCTTCCTCAGTCTAGACCCGTTCCTGGCACTGAATGGCTGACGTCTCGTCGCCGACCAGATCGAGGCAACCCGAATCATCCTGGACGCTGCGGCCGGCGCGATCTCGGAAGATGAATTGGCCGCCTCGATACGCGCTTATCTGACACCGCGTGATTGAGCGTCGCCGTCGTCAGATCCGCGGGGCGAGCCAGATTGCCTACCGCGAGCCAGCGCTACGAATAGAAGATATGCGCGCATATCTTCATTCCTCGCTGACCACGGCGTCCCGCCCGCCGCGCAGGATGGAATTGCCCTCGAACAGCGTTCGCTGGTCGATCGATGACCGGCCCAGCCAATCCGCTTCCGCGATCTGTCCGCTCGGCGAGAAGGCGGCAAGGGCGTTGGCATAACAGGCCAGCCGTACCGCCGCCCCGGAAACGCCTCGTTCCAGCGCAAGGCGGGCGGTTTTCGGCACGGACAGCGGGTCGGAGATGCCCCAATCGCAGGCGGAGTTCACAATCACGCGCTCCGCCCCGTGCTGCTTCAGAATCTCGACCATCCGGGCGTCGCCCATCTTGGTGCTGGGATAGATCGAAAAGGCTGCCCAATAGCCGCGTTCCAACACCTCGGCCACGGTTTCCTCGTTGTTGTGATCGATGACGACCTGTGACGGGGCGATACCATGTTCGCGGCAGATATCCATGGAGCGCGTGGTGCCGCGCTTCTTGTCACGATGCGGCGTGTGAACCAGGACCGGCAGCTCCAATTCCCGCGCCAGTTCGATCTGCTGCCGGAAATACCGGTCTTCAAGCGCCGTCTGTTCGTCATAGCCAATCTCGCCGATCGCCACGACGCCATCCTTCTGGGCGAACAGCGGCAGGATGTCCATCACGCCTTCGGCCAGCGCTTCGTTGTTGGCTTCCTTGGAATTGAGGCCAATCGTGCAGTAATGGCGAATGCCGAACTGGCCGGCTCGGAATCGCTCGAACCCCAGAATCGCCGAAAGATAATCGGCATAAGTGCCGACATGGGTCCGCGGCTGACCGACCCAGAAGGCGGGTTCGATCACGGCCACGATGCCGGCCGCCGCCATCGCTTGATAATCGTCGGTCGTGCGCGAGATCATATGCGCATGGGGGTCGATGAACATCATGTCGTCCGTTCGTTAAAAGCCAGTGCCGCCGTCGCGGCGGTGCGTTCGTCGGCATCGCCGCTCGCCTGTGCCCGGACGAGATCGTCCAGCGCGTCGGCCGCTGCGGCGAACGGCGCCACGCAATGCCAGAGTTCCGGCGAAACGGGACGGCCGGCGGCGCGGCGTTCGCGGGCATAGTCGCGTAGAATCACGGCCAGCTCAAGATTGCGGCGCTCATCCAGGCCCTGTATCGGGGCGAGCGCGCTGTCGACGAACAGGGCCTTCAGCACCATGTGATTCCAGCGGTGCTGGCCGAAGACCTCCCTGGGATAGGGATTGCGATGCGCGATGGCTTCGAAGACCGGCCGCATATTGCTGCGCAAGCCTTCGCCGGCTTCATCTTCCAGCGCGTCGGAATGCGGATAAAGCGGCAATCCGCGGAACAATGCCACCTGTTCCGCCGGGTCGGCCATCTGACGCAGGCGCCGGAAGCGGGCGGCAAAAGTGTCGCCATCCTGCATCGCCGGCCCGAGCATCAGGAGCACGCGGGCTGCCCCGTCGAGGCACCATCCTGCCGGCATCCAGCCCGGCCGGACCATTTCGGCCTCGGCCAGATCGGCGGGAGTCAGTACGAGATCCGCGCGGCCGAGCATGCGCGGGATCCGTGCGAAGGCCAGGGTCAGCTGACGGTCGAAAGCGGGGTCGCCGGGCGGCAATGCCGCCAGATCGGCTAAGCGCACCTCAAGCCAGGAGACCGCCTCTTTCGTTGTCTGGCGCTCGATCCAGCGCCGGAGCAGCCAGCGGCACGCATCGCTCATTTCCGTGCTTTCCTTTGCCCGTCGATCGATGGCGCCAGATAATCATTAAACAATGTATTTTGCCAGATCGACCGGTTCTCGCTTGCCACGGCACCGCCGGACAGAGACACTCCCGCCCATGCATCCCACTATAATTCTTCTTGTCGTCGGCTTGACGCCGGATCTGCTCGGCCCCGACACGCCTCATCTTGAAGCGCTGGCTGCTCGCGGCGGTGTTCGCACATTGACCAGCGTGACGCCTGCGGTGACTTGCAGCGTGCAGTCGACCCTGGTGACAGGCTTGCTACCTTCCGATCATGGTGTCGTCGCCAATGGCTGGTATTTCCGCGATCTGGCGGAAATCATGCTGTGGCGTCAATCCAATCGTCTGGTTGCGGGCGAGAAACTCTGGGAGGCCGGGAAGGCGCGCGATCCCGCTTTTACCTGCGCCAAGTTGTTCTGGTGGTACAATATGTACTCCTCGGCCGATTGGAGCGTCACGCCGCGCCCGATGTATCCGGCCGATGGGCGCAAGATTCCCGATTGCTATGCGCAGCCGGCCGGACTGCGCGACGAGCTGACCGCCGGGCTCGGTGCGTTTCCGCTGTTCGATTTCTGGGGACCGCTCGCCAACATCAAGGCCAGCCGCTGGATTGCCGACGCGACGCGGCACATCATGGCGACCCGGAATCCGACCCTGACACTGAGCTATTTGCCACATCTCGATTATGACCTCCAGCGCTTCGGTCCCGACAAGACGCACCCGGCGGTGCGCGCATCGCTGCGCGCGATCGATGCCTTGGCCGGCGAGCTGATCGCAGCGGCCGATGCACGCGGTACTCGCATTCTGATCGTCTCGGAATATGGCATCACGCCGGTGACGGACGCGATCTTCATCAACCGCGCTCTGCGGGAAGCGGGGCTGATTGCGGTGCGCGACGAGCGCGGGCGCGAAACGCTGGATGCGGGCGCATCGTCGGCCTTCGCGATGGCCGATCACCAGCTGGCCCATATCTATGTCCGCGATTCAAGCGATGTCGAGCGGGTTCGATGCCTGATCGCCGGCCTGGACGGCGTCGAAGTGGTCTGGGGTACGACGGAGAAGCGGGCGCACGGTCTCGATCATCCCCGCAGTGGCGAGTTGGTGGCGCTCAGCCGTGCCGATCGCTGGTTCGCCTATCACTATTGGCTGGACGATGCGCGCGCGCCGGATTTTGCCCGCACCGTCGATATCCACCGCAAGCCCGGCTACGATCCGGTCGAACTCTTCTTCGACCCCGCTCTGCGCTGGCCGAAACTGGCCTCGGCTTGGCGCTTGGGCTTGCGAAAGCTCGGTCAGCGCCGCCTCATGGACGTCATCTCGCTCGGCGATACGCAACTGGTGCGGGGCTCGCACGGCCGCCTGACCGACGATCCGCGCATGGGGCCGCTGGTGATTTCCTCGGTTCCGGAATTACTGTCGGACGGCCCGGTCGCCGCGACCGACTTCAAGGCGCTGGCGCTGGCGCATGTCTTCGATTGAGCGATCGCGTCAGGTGCCGGGAATGATCCGCTGCAAGGCGAGCGTGGCCGGAAAGCACAGGGCCGCGACGAACGCTGCCTCAGTTGCCCCGCTCGCGGCGATCAGCACCGCATCATAGAGGGCGATGGCGGCGATCAGCAGGGCGACCGCTTGCGGCACGTCGCCCGGTGCCCGCCGGAACAGCCGATGCAGCCCCAGCGCCGATGCCGCAGCCAGCCCGGCCCAGAGCACCAGCGCCAGCGGGACATGGCGGCCGAACCAGAGCGCCCAAGCCAGCGGCACCGCCAGCACCGCCAGCGGCCAAGTCGCCTCAAGCCGGTCATAGGCCTCCTGCCGCGCGGCGTAGGTCAGCCCGACGACATGACTGAACAAGCCGACAGCCCCGATCAGCAGCGGCCAGGCGTCGAGCCGGCTGCCGATGATCGCCGCGACGGTCAGATAGCTCAGCAGCCGGCACAGCCCCATGACGAGAGGCGCCAGCGCCGTCCGTTTATGAATTACATCATAGAGGATGATCGCCGCCGCCAGCGCCGCACCGGTCCAGCCGGCCTCGGACCTGGCGGCTGCGGTCACCGCAAGCCCAAGCGTCAGCAGCAGAAACCCGAGAACGAAGACGGTGCCGCGTGCGGCATCGCCGCGCGGGATCGGTCGCGCCGGCCGTTCGACCGCGTCCACCGGCGCATCGAAAGCATCGTTCAGATACATGCCGCCGACATAGAACAGGATCAGCGCCAGGACGCCCGTCATCATCCGTGCCGTGCTGCAGTCCGGCACCGCCGACAGAATGACGCCGGCCAGCGCATTGCTGACGATGGTGGGTAGGTTGGAGACACGGCCGAGCACCAGGGCCGCGCGCGGTCGGATCAGGCGAGTTGATGCAATACCCACCGCAATTCCCTTTCGATGCCGTCCACGACGCTCAGATCGGCGCCGATGCCGATCCCGGCCGGCAGAACATCCCAGGTGTAGGTCTCGACTTCAAGATGACGGCAGATCGGCTGGGCGCGATGCAGCGCCAGCACGCGCTCCAGCACGTCACGGGTCGAGGCGAGGGGCGGGGCCAGGTCGGCGAAAACCGGCACGTGGAAATGCACGCGCCATTCCTCGTCCTCAACCAACGGATCGTCCGCGAGCGCCTGGGGCAGGTCGAGCACGCGCCGCAAGCTGCCATCCGCCGATCGGGCCACGACCTGATGCAGATAGATCTCGTCCTGAAAGCCGGCAATGCGCCGCCGCGCCGCCGGATTCATCCGATCGATCCGCAGTGCCGCACTCAGCTGGATCTTATGGATCGGAATGCCCGCCCCGGCCAATGCCGCGAGCGTCGCTTCCGGCGTCTCGAACGCCACCGCCATGTGACACACATCAAGGCACAATCCGATATGGCGCGGCATCGCCGTCTCGGCGTCCGCCACCGTGATCGACGCTAAATCGGCGAGATGCCGGATCGCCGCGGGCGAAAACAGCCAGTCCCGAAAGAAGGTGACACAGTCGGCGGTGGTTTCCAGCAGGCACCAGGGCTCCGGCTCCAAGGCGAGCGCCACGGTTCGGCCGGTTCGGCGTTCGATTTCGATCAGGTCGGCGACGCTGTGCAGCAAACCTTCCGCCACCTCCGCCTCCCGGCCGCGCAGGGTCGGGCCGAATCCGCCGGGCACGGTACTGATGCTGACGGTCTGGCCCACCGCCGCCAGGGTGGACATGATCCGCGCGAGGTCGGCGGTGTAGCGACGGCGCGCCGGATTCGCCCAGTCCGGCTCATAGGCGGCGATCTTGACGGGTGCGCCATGAAAGCGGCCATAGGGAAAACCGTTCATGGTGTAGGCGGCGTAGCCTTCCTCGGCGAAGATCCGAACGAGTTTTGCCGCCGCCTCGGGGTCGGCCGCGGCCTCCGCCGACAGGCGCAAGCCCACGGCGAAGGAGGCATCGGGGCATAGCTGCCGCTTGACCCGGCGCACCGGCCCGCGCAGTGCCGCTTCGACTTCAGCGAAACGCTGCGTCGGATGGACGTTCAGGCAATAGCCGAGCCAGGAATCGCCGGGCAATCGCATCAGGCCGCCTCGCGGGCTGCGAGCCAGCCGATCGCCCGAGCGACCAGAGTTTCATCCATCGCATTGACCTCGGCACCCCGGCCGATTTCTTCCAACAAAGTGATCGTCAGCCGGCCCCCCAGATGCTCGCGAAACTCTTCCAACCCCGCAAGCACGACCAGGCGGCCGGTCCCGTCGAGCCGGGCGAGTGCCGGATGCCAGAGCCGGAAGCCAAGATGCTCCAGCAGCACGGCGACCCGCGTTTCGGTTCCGGCCGGCAGCAATCCGGCCAGCACGGCGTAGCAGGTGTCGAGCGCAATGCCGATCGCCACCGCCTCGCCGTGGCGCAGATGGTTGCGCGTAATGGTCTCAAGCTTGTGCGCGGCCCAGTGGCCGAAATCGAGCGGCCGGGCGCTGCCCTGTTCGAACGGGTCGCCGCCGTGGGCGATCTGATGCAGATGCAGCTCGGCGCAGCGCCGGATCATGAATTCCATCGCCTCCCGGCGAAACACCGCCAGCGCATCGGCATTTCGCTCCAGCCAGACGAAAAAATCGGCGTCGCGGATCAGCGCGACCTTGACCGCTTCGGCCATGCCGGCGATGCGGTCGCGCTCCGGCAGAGTCTCCAGGAAATCCGAATCGTTCACGACCGCCCAGGGCGGCGCGAAGGTGCCGATCTGATTCTTGGCGCCATTGCGGTTGATGGCGCTCTTCACGCCGACACCGCTGTCGTTCTGGGCCAGAACCGTGGTCGGCACGCGAATGAGCCGCACGCCGCGATGCGCGGTCGATGCCGCAAGACCGACCGCATCCAGGAACGCCCCGCCGCCGACGGCGACAACGTAGGAATGCCGATCGATGCCATTGTCGAAAATCGCATCATGCAGGCGACCAATCAGAGCGGCGTCGTTCTTGATCGTCTCGCCGCCGGGCAGCACAAGGGGGGACATCGCCAGATGCGGGAGATCGGCGCGATGCGCGAAATATTTTCCGATTTCTGTAACCAGATTCGGCCTGCCGTCGAGAACGCCCAGATCAACAAGGACGATGCAGCGCGGTCTCGGCTCCATCGTCGCCGCCATGATCTTGGCCAGGGTGCCATTGTCCGCCTCGAAACATCCTCTGGTAAAGGCAACCGAGTAGTCGTAAGCGACGGCGAAGCGCTGACGGATGACGCAAGGGCGTTCGGTCGCCGAGGGCGCGAGGCTCGTCAATCCCGGCATGTCACCAATCTCAAATTGTGTTAATTCAAGCCTCATCATACAGGTGGGGGCGATTTTATCAAACGGATAGGGGTTGGTACGCCCGCCGCGTCTGGAACTTATAATCGACGTGCCGGAAAAAAACACCTTCCACCCGGCGTAAATCCATGTGATACGATGTATAATATGATTGCTCACAACCAAAAGTGGCAATTTTGTGACGACTCCCGGCAGTCAGGGGCTTGGTCCAATTCCAATCGGGGAATCTCGGCATGAGTTATTTAAACGCTGTCAGGTTGGTGTTTTCGGGGCAGTTTCAGGCCGATCCATCGACCGTCAACAACGATGTCCGCCATTACGACAATGCGAGTTTCAAGGCCAAGTATCAGGAATTCCAGCACGGGCCGGAGTATGATGGTTGGTGGAACCCGCCCGGCTCCGGTGCCTTCCGTCTCGTCAATTGTACCGTCAAGGCGGTTCATTATGGCGACGGCACCAGTTCGAGCAACCCGAATGCGGATACGATCGTCGGTCTCTCGATCCTGGACTCGCCCGACCGAACCGCCGGCAAGATCGTGGATATCGATCCGCAGTGGCAACTCGCGTCGCAGCTCTGGGGCCTCAAGGTGCGCCTGACCGATGTTTCGGGCGACACGGCCGCCACCTATCTCGCCAGCAGCTATCTGGAAAATCCGTTCCGCGATCTGTGGTTTAGCCGGATGAGCGGCGCGGGCGGCGACGGTGCCGCCTCGGCGACGTTCCAGTCGGTCCTGACCGATCTGGAATGGGCCTCGACCCTGCCCGACAGCCGGTTCCTCCACGAATTGCGGAAGGCGACGCAAGAGGGCAAGCTGTCGATTCGACTGACCACCTACGCCTATAAGGACGACCACACCAAAGATGGCTTCACCAGCGGCACGGTAACCGGGGTCATTGGCCCCTATCTCGCGGGCGAACCGACCTCCTTCGTTGCCGGACGCCGTTTCGCGCCGGCCAACGCTCAGACCGGCACATCCTGGGACAACATCACCTTCTTCACGGGCGGTCTCGACGGCGCGACGCATCGGCTGTTCCTGGATCTGAGCAATGCGCTGCCGATCGACACCGCGGGCAAACCGGTGGATCTGGGCGCGCTGAACGTCGGCTCGCTGCTGGCCGCCGATACACCGGAGGGTGCCCCGGTCGGCATCGGCAATTTCCAGCCGATCGGCACGATTCCATATCGCACGCCGAACTGGCTGCTCACGACCAGCGGCATCGCCGAATTCACCTTGTCCAAGGGGCAAATGGACAATCAGTCGGCAGCGACTCAATTCTGCCCGTTGGCGCTGGCGGTGCAAACCTCCGACGGTGCCACGCCGCTGGTCGCAATTCGCGAAACGACCAATGGCCTGTTCGTCGGGGCCGAACCTTTCGTCCTGCGCATCGACAGCGATGTTGAAGGTCCGGTGAGTGTCACGACCAAGCTTTATGCCACTGCCTTCGGTCAACCGACTCCTAATGCCGGCCTTGTCTTCAGCCAGACGGGCGCGATGACCGGCTTGGGGGGCGGTGGTGGCATCAACCAGCCGACGGCGCCGATTCCCGTTGCCGGTATCCCCGAGAAGGCGCTCGATTTCCCGCTGGAACTTACCGCGGGCACCGATGGGACGACGACGCTGACGATCCAGGCCACTCCGCCGGGCAATCCTCGCGCCTACATCGATGGCCAACTCTACAATGTCACCTATAAACAGCCAGGACAGGCGCCGAATGATTACGGCCCGTTCGAGGTCATTGCGATCCATCTGCGAGATGCTTATCCGGTCCCGGCCACGCCGACCTGGGTGACCGACATACAGCCGGTTTTTGTACAATATGGCAATCTCTACCCGATCATGAGCCGGCGCTTGGTCAATCTGAACGATCCGGTCTCGGTCTATGAGCACCGCAAGTTGCTGACGCTCGCCTTTTCGCTCGACATTCATGACCCCAATTACATGCCGGTGACGCGCGATCTTTCGGAGGGCAAGCGCCGCACCATCGTCAAATGGCTCGGACGAATCGATCAGGACGCGCAATTCCAGGCACTGCTTAACGCTGGGCTGCAATCGCCGGCCGGCCCGGGACCGCTCGCTAGCGCGCCGGTCGCACCCGCGGGCGCGACCGAAACGGAACCGGCAGGCGGCAAGACGGAATTCGCCCGATCCCTGGCCGCATCCCGCGCCCGTGCCAGCGACCGCGCGGGCTGAGTGACCGTCCAGAAGTCTTGCCCCGCCCGAGGAGACAATACCATGCCGAACAACGTCATGACGATCCGCAAGGAAATCGTGGCCGGAATCAAGGCGGTTAGGTCCGCCGCCGACCTCCGTCGATATCTGCAAGCCGCCATCAAGCTCGAACACGCCACCATTCCGCCCTATCTGGCGGCGTACTATTCGATTAAGCCGGGGTGGAACGAAGAAGCTGGCAAGATCATCCGTTCCGTGGTCGTGGAAGAAATGCTGCATATGACGATCGCCGCCAATGTGCTGAATGCGATCGGCGGCAAGCCAGTGATGAATAATCCCGAATTCATACCAATCTATCCCGGCCCGTTGCCGATGAGCGTCGATGATGGGATCTCCGTCGGGTTGGCTCCCTTGAGTATCGATCTCGTCCGGGATGTCTTCATGCGGATCGAACTGCCCGAAACGCCGGAATATTATCCCGGGCTGTTGAAGTCGGTCGCCGAGCGGGACTACGCCACCATTGGGGAGTTTTACGACGCGATCATCGCGAAGATTGAATTTCTCGGCGAGTCGAGCTTCACCGGCGATCCGGCGCGTCAGGTCGTCGATAATGTCTGGTTTCCTCCCGACCAACTGTTCCCGATCACCGATGTCGAGTCGGCCGTGCGGGGACTGAAGATCATCAAGCAGCAAGGCGAGGGCTCGCTCTTCGATCCGATGGATGGGGACGGGGAGCCGGCGCATTACTATCGGTTCGAGGAAATCGTCCGTGGACATCGGCTGGTCAAGAACCATTCGGTGCCCAAAGGCTATTCCTTCACCGGTGAAAAGGTGCCGTTCGATCAGGCTGGCGTTATCGACATGGTTACCGATAGCCATGTCGAGAATTACCCCGCAGGCTCGCTGGCGCTGAGCGGTGTTCAGCAAGCCAATTACAATTATACGAGCATGCTCAACGCGTTGCATCAGACCTTCAATGGGCGGCCGGAGGGACTGAGTACCGCTTTGGCGTTGATGTATGAGCTTCGGTTGACCGTTCTGACGAAAGTGGTGAACCAGGAAGTGACGACGGGCGTGTACGAAGGAAAATATGCGGCGCCGTCGTTCGAGTTCGCGCCGAACGCATCGCAGGTTGAGCGGGTTCCCGTGGCCGATTTGACGACGACATGATCGGGTGAGTGCGACTTTGCATCGGCCGGCGGGCGTCCGTGCCCGCCGGCAGCACCCTGTCCGCAGCACCGCAAAGCAAACATTCAGTCCTTCAAAATGGTCCGTCCGCCGCTTGATAGGCCGGTTTGTCGGTCATGGCAGAGCTTGCCCCGGAGACCTGCGGAGCGGGCCGTTGAGATCATGGCACTCAGCGTGATTCCGGCCGCCAGAAGCCCCACCATCGCATGATGTCGGTGCCGGCCGGATCGAGCGCACGCCATTTTTCGCCAGGAAGCACCCCGCGAAAAATATAAAGCAAGGATGAAGAGTTATGGGTAATATGCGACCTTCACGCGTTGTTTACTAAATTGTTTGATATTGGAGGCTGTAGCTCGAACTTTGCTTGAGAGCGGAACGCACTTTCAATTCCGTGCCATATCGGTTGTCACCATTGCAGTAGCATCGGGGGACCGTCATGCATTTCTCAACGGTCGTCGGTGATCGGGGCAGCGCGGCCCATGCCGATCGAGAGCTTTGGTTGCTGTGCCGCGCCGGAGCGGTGCTGTGCGGCCTGCCGCTGACCCAAGTGGTTGAAGTCATGCGGATGCTGCCGATCGAAGCGGTGGGCGGTGCGCCGCCCTGTGTCAGCGGTCTTGCCATCATTCGGGGCACGCCCACGCCGATCGTTGATGTCGCCTTATTGCTCGGCGGCCATGCCGCGCCGGGCGAACGGCTGGTCACGGTCAGGGCCGGCACCCGAACCGTCGCCCTGGCCGTCGCTGCCGTGCTCGGTGTCCGGTCGATCGAGGATAGCGCCCAGTCGCTACCACCCCTGCTGCGGGAAGCGGCCGGCGACATTGTCTCGGCGATCGGGCGGCTGGACGCCGATCTGCTGCTGTTTCTGGACACGATCCGGCTGTTGCCGCAGGGGTATTCGGCGTGCGTCAGCGCGCTTGAGGTGGGCGCATGACCGGCGGCTAGGCCATGGGCCACGATCTGGAACGGTTTCGGGCGGCACTCGTCGGGCGGATCGGTCTGTACTTCGATGACGCCAGGTTGGGATTTCTCGGCGAGGTGCTTCAGCGTCGGCTGGTTCAACTCGGTCGGCCGAGCAATGCCTATCTCGACGATCTGGAACGATGCCCGTCGGCGAGCGAGATCGGCGCCCTTGCCCGTGAACTCACGGTCGGCGAGACCTATTTCTTTCGCAATAGCGAACAATTCCACGCGCTGGCCGAAGTCGCTCTGCCGGAGCGTATGCGCGATCGCAGGGGGCCGGGCGAATTGCGCTTGCTGTCGGCCGGCTGCTCATCAGGCGAAGAAGCCTATTCGATCGCGATCGTGGCTCGCGAAACCGTCGCCGATCCCGCCTGGGACGTGCTGGTCCGGGCCGTGGATATCAATCCCGCAGCGCTGGAGAAGGCCGCTGCCGCGCGCTACTCCTCCTGGGCGTTCAGAGATACCTCGACCGAGATGCAACGTAAATGGTTTCGTCCGGACGGGCGCGAGATGCGACTCGAGGAAACGGTACGCCGCGTCGTGCGGTTCGAGGCCGGAAACCTGGCCGAACCGAACCCCGACCTTTGGCCCGCTGCCACCTATGACGTGATCTTCTGCCGCAACGTCCTGATGTATTTCGCGCCGGAAGAGATGCGCCTGACGATCGAGCGCATCGCGCACGCGCTGGTGCCGGGCGGCTTCCTGTTTCTCGGGCATGTCGAGACGCTGCGCGGTGTCTCTGACGCGTTTCACCTGCGGCACACGCACGGGACATTCTATTACCAGCGCAAGGATGACCGCGAGTTCGCCCGGTCGATCGGGCTGAAGACGCCTCAGCACACACCGCCACAGCAGATCGCGGTATTCGACGCGACCTGGGTCGAGACGATCCGAGCGGCGAGCGAGCGCGTGGCGGCGTTGGTGCCCTCGACGCCTGCCGGAAGCGCGCGCGCCGTCCCGGCGGCGTGGGATACCGCACCCGTACTCGATCTGCTGCGCCAGGAGCGCTTTGCCGACGCGCTCGACCATCTGCGCGGCGGCCCGCCGGAAGCCGAACGAGATCCCGACACGCTGCTGCTCGAAGCGGCGTTGCTCGTCCAGAGCGGACAACTCGTGGCCGCCGAGATCGTCTGCCGCCGGTTGATCCTGATCGACGAGCTGAATGCCGGCGCTCACTACGTGCTGGCGCTCTGCCGCGAACATGCCGGCGACCGGGATGGGGCCGGCGAGCATGATCGAATCGCGGCCTATCTCGATCCGGCGTTCGCGATGCCGAGATTGCATCGGGGTTTGCTCGCCCGGCGCGCTGGCGATCAGGACATCGCTCGTCGCGAACTGGGGCAGGCGCTGGTCCTGTTGAAGCGTGAAGATGCCGCCCGCCTCCTGTTGTTCGGCGGTGGCTTCAACCGCGAGGCGCTGATCGCGCTCTGCGAGACCGCCCTCATGGATTGTGGGGGACGGCGATGAGCGAGCTGCTGCGGCGGCAAGGTTTCTCGCCGATGGCGGCGCAAGCGGCGGCGCTGCGCGACGCGTTCGATCGTTCTTTCGCCGATCCGGCTCGACCCGATATGGCACTCCAGGAAGATTTTTTGGCCATTCGTATCGACCGTGAAGCGTTCGTGCTCCGCCTGTCGGAGATTGCCGGGCTGCATGCCGACAAGAAGGTGGCATGGGTGCCGGGCGGCGTTCCAGCGCTGCTCGGTATCGCGGCGTTCCGCGGCGCGATCCTGCCGGTCTTCAGCCTCGCCCTTCTGCTTGGTCACGCGGCCAAGCCGTCGCCGCGCTGGCTGGCGATCGCGGCGACGGCACCGGTCGCACTCGCCTTCGACGCCTTCGAACATCATCTGCGCGTGTCGGCGGAGACGATTCACCGACGCGAAGCAAGCACCAAGGACCGGCCCTTTGTCCGGGACTTCATGTCCGCACAACAGCAGGGACGACCCATCCTGCACCTGCCCTCGATCCTCGACGCGCTTGGGATGCCGAGACGGGCAGGCGGCCGCGAGAGGAGTGATACGGATGTTCAAAAATTGGACGGTCGGTAGAAGACTGGTCGCCGGTTTCGGCGTGGCCGGGCTCACGCTTGTGCTGATTGCCTTCGTCTCCTACCGAAGCATCACCGGCTTGATCGAGAATGATGGCTGGGTCGAGCACAGCAATCAGGTTCGCCTCCAACTCGCCACTCTGTTGTCGGAGTTGAAGGATGCCGAGAGCGGGCAACGCGGCTATCTGCTGACCGGAATCGACATCTATCTCGAACCTTATGACGGCGCGCTGCGGGGGATCAAAGGCACGCTGGCCGAGGCGGTCAAGCTCACCGCCGACAATCCGTCCCAGCAACGCCGTCTGGCCGCCCTGTCGCCCGTAATCGACAGCAAATTGGCGGAACTCAAGGAAACGATCGGCCTGCGGCGCACCCAAGGGGTCGATGCCGCGCTCAAGACCGTCCTGACCAATGTCGGCAAGATCACCATGGACCAGATCCGCGCCCTCATCGCCGAAGCCGATCAGGAAGAGGTGGATCTGCTGAAGCGGCGAGCCGAGGAGGCACGGACCAGTAGCGATACGGCAAGGGCAATCATTCTTTGGGGCGGGCTGCTCGGCACTATCCTGGTAGCGGCGATCGGCTGGCTCATCACCGCGTCGCTGTCCCGGCAGATCGGCACTGCCGTCGGCGACGTCCAAAGCTCCTCGGCCGAGTTGCAGGCGTCAGCCCACCAGCAGGCGACCGGCGCCAAGGAACAATCGACGGCCATGACCGAGATCAGCACGACGATCACCGAATTGCTGGCAACGTCGCGCCAGATCGCCGAAAGCGCCCGGCGCGTGGCGCAAAACGCCGAACAGACCGCCGGCTCGGCCCGCGCGGGCCATGGCACGGTCGACCTCACCCATGAATCGATTGCCGGCATCCGCCGGCAGGTCGATCAGATCGTCGCCCATATGCTGGAACTCGGCAAGAAATCCCAGGAAATCGGCTCGGTTCTCGACATCGTGTCGGAACTGGCCGAGCAGACCAACATCCTCGCCATCAATGCCACGATCGAGGCGGCCGGGGCCGGCGAGAGCGGCAACCGCTTCGCGGTGGTCGCGGATGAGATCCGCAAGCTGGCCGACCGCGTCGGCGGCTCGGCCAAAGAGATCCGTATGCTGATCGACGATGTCCGAAGTGCCGTGAACACGACGGTCATGGCCACGGAAGCCGGATCGAAGGCGGTCGATGCCGGATCGCGGCAGTTCGGCGAGGTTGCAGCCTCGTTCAAGCAGATCGCCGGCCTGGTCTCGACCACGACCGAAGCCGCGCGCGAGATCGAGCTGTCGACCAAGCAGCAATCCACCGCCGTCGAGCAAGTCAATGTCGCCATTTCCAGTGTCGCACAGGCATCGACAGAGATGGAAACAAGTGCCGGGCAGACGTCGCAGACGGCGTCCCAGCTCGCCGATCTGTCCCGAGATCTGCTGCGCATCATCCAGCCCCATATGATGGTCTAAGGCATGACGCCGGACCCCTATCGATACTTCCGGATCGAGGCGCGCGAACTCCTGGAGCAGTGCGCGCAGAGCGTGCTCGAATTCGAGAAGGGTGGTTCGAGTGTCCCGCTCGTTCAGCGGTTGCTGCGCCTGACCCATACGCTCAAAGGGGCGGCGCGGGTCGTCAAGCAGGCCGAAATCGCCGATCGGGCCCATGCGATCGAGGATACCCTGGCGCCGTTCCGCGATGCGGCGGCTCAAATCTCGGGTGATCAGATCGGCACGATCCGCGACCATCTCGACGAGATCGGCCGCCGCCTGCTCACGTTGGCTCCGGCCGGCCCGGCGGCACCGGTCGCGGCCGTCGCCAAGCCGTTTCCCGACGAAGCCGCGCCGACCCTCCGGGCCGATCTCATCGAAATGGATGCGGTGCTCGACGGCGTGGCGGAGACGCATGCTTTGCTGACCGGGCTGCGCAATGCGGCAAGCGGGCTGGAGCAAGTGCTGCGACTGGCGGATGTGTTGCTGACCCAACTGGCACCGGGGCGGCGCCATAATGGAACCCCTGAGCGCCTGTTCACGATCGCCGGGGAACTGCACCGCAAAGCCGGTACGGCGGAACGCGCGTTCGGTTCGATCGCCGATCAGATGGACCGCGAGCTACATCAGCTACGCGATGCCGCAGAACGGCTGCGCCTCGTGCCGGCCGGGTCGCTGTTCACCATGCTCGAACGCACCGCACTCGACACCGTCCGGGCATTGGGCAAGTCGGTAAATCTCGAAGCCAAGGGTGGCTCGATGCGGCTCGATTCTCATGTGCTAGGCACCGTACAGCGCGCCCTCATTCAATTGGTCCGTAACGCGGCGGCCCATGGCATCGAGTCGCCGGCCGAGCGAACGCGGGCCGGAAAGCCGGCGATCGGGCATATCGGCATCGGCGTCTCGCGTCGTGGCCGACGGATCGTGTTCGAATGCCGGGACGATGGCGGCGGCCTCGACCTCGACGCGATCCGGCGGGCGGCGTCCCGCCATGGCACGCTGGCGGCAGTGCACGCCGATGACGATGCGCTCATCCGGCTGCTGCTGAAGGGGGGTATTACCACCGCGGACAGCGTGACCGAAATGTCGGGGCGCGGGATCGGTCTGGATGTCGTGCGTGCGGCGATCGAGCGGCTCGGCGGCGAAATTTTCATAAAAACCGAGCGCGGCCGGGGGACATCGTTCGAGCTGGTGGTGCCGCCATCGCTCGCAGCGCTCGAAGCCCTGATGGTGGCGACGGACGGCGGCGGTGCTATCGCCGTCCCGCTGGATGCCGTCCGAAGCACGACCCGCATCGCCGCCCACGAAATCTTGCCCGCCGCACCGGGCGTCGCGGTGCTGCACGAGCATCAGGCAATCCCGTTCATACCCTTGGTGGTGGTTCTCGGCGGCGCGTGCCCGCCGCCCCGCCGTCATTGGAGCGTCGTTGTGGTTGCGGGCGCCGACGGTCTTGCGGCGATCGGCGTCGATCGCCTGGTCGGCACGGCGAATCTGGTCGTCCGGCCGTTGCCGACCGAAATGTCGGCGAGCCCGGCCATCGCCGGGGTTTCGCTCGATGCCGAGGGCAATCCCCAACTGGTCCTCGACCCGGACGGAATCGTTACGGCCGCACGGCGCGGTGCGCCGGCCGATACGGTGCCCGCTGCGGTGCGCCGGCCGGTCCTGGTGATCGATGATTCGCTCACGACCCGCATGCTGGAACAGAGCATTCTCGAATCGGCTGGCTACGAGGTCGATGTCGCGCTCTCGGCGGAAGAGGCGCTCGAGGCCGCGCATCGCAAGCGCTATGCGTTGTTTCTGGTCGATGTCGAGATGCCGGGCATGGATGGCTTCGACTTCGTCCAACGGGTCCGTGCCGATCCGGCTCTGTGCGAAATTCCGGCGATCCTGGTGACCTCCCGCTCGGCACCGGAAGACATCGCGCGCGGTCGAGCCGTCGGGGCCCAGGGCCATATCGTCAAAAGCGAGTTCGATCAGGCTGAGCTGCTTGCATTGATCAAGCCGCTGTTGGAGTAGTCGATGAAAATCCGTGTCCTGGTTGTCGAAGATTCCGTGACGGTGCGCAAGCGCCTGGTGGAAATCCTGACCGTCGATCCGGATATCGAACTGGTCGGCGAAGCCGGAGACGGCAAGCGCGCCATCGAGCTGTGTCTACAGTATCGGCCGGATGTGATTACCATGGATATGATGTTGCCGGTGATGACCGGTCTTGCGACGACCGAATACATCATGGCGCATTGTCCGACGCCGATTCTCATCGTGTCGGCATCGATCAATCGCGGCGAACTGTTCCGGACCTATGAGGCGCTGGCGGCCGGTGCCGTCGATGTGTTGGAAAAGCCGACCGGAACCGAAGAAGAGGGCATCTGGGAAAGCCGCTTCGTCGCTTTGGTAAAGCTGGTCTCCCGCATACGCGTCATCACCCATTTGCATGCGCGGCTGGCCGGACGATCCCGTTCGCGCCCGCCAGCGTCCACCCCGCCTCCGGCGTCCCCGTCATTGGTCGGAACCGGGATCGACCGGAAATTCGAGCTGGTCGCGATCGGCGCATCCACCGGCGGTCCGGGCGCAATCCTCGATATACTGCGCGGCCTGCCGGCCGATTTCAGGCTGCCGATCCTCTTCGTCCTGCACATCAACGAGCCGTTCGGCACCGCCTTCGCCGATTGGCTCGATGGGCA
>JAXDMU010000215.1:0-3600 GCA_034665905.1 Aliidongia sp.
CCGTCCGCGCGCATAGCGTCGAAGCGATTTGCCCAGGCGCTTGACCGCCTCTTGCGCGTCTTCGATTTGCAGAAGATCGGGATCAATGACACCCCAGCCCTCGACCAGCCAAGTTCCCAGGTGCGGATCTTCGCCCTTGAATACGCCCAGCGAAATAAGTCGCCCCCACTGGGCATTGATAAGGCACGGCTCGAACCGATCAGCGCACGGCCCGTTGGTTGCCCTGGTGGACTGATATCCGACGCGCTTGCACCAGCCTTTAAGGCATTCGATGGCGATGCGCAGATCGGCCGCATTGTTCCAGCGCATCGCCTGTCGCCCGGTGTGTCTGCACACGAACGCGGCCAGAGCGTTGTCGTCGGGCGAATTGGCCACACCCAGCTCGTAGAGAGAGCGCCACAGGGCGCGCAGCTTATAAGCTTGCTCGCGCCCGTCATTGCCACGCCCGGCGGCGGTGTCGGTTTTGCCGAAGCCCGACCTGCGGAAATGCTCGATGAGTCCGGTTCGCTCTCCATCCTCCAACTTGGCCGAGCTTTCGGTTCGGCCGGACGAGAAGCGGCTGATCAGAGCGCGATAGGTCTCGTCATCCAGGGTCAATTGCTTCTTGGCCAGATGGATCAGCGCGAGTGCCCGATTGCGCTGATTGGGTACTTTGGGGATGGCATTACGCATCGGCAGGCACTCCCAGCACGTCGATCCTTATGCCCTGGCCGGGCACCATCGACACGTCGATGACAAGGTTCGGGCCGGACAGTTCGGGGAATCGATTCAGTATCCGAGGAGCGATCATTCCGATCAGATCCTTGAACGAAATGATTTCGGTGCAGATTGGGTCAGCCATTAGAAACCGTCCTCTTTATTGACGATAGCGACGACATCAGACCATTCGACCCGGCATGATCGGCACAGATCCAGTGCTGACCTCAGTCTCGATATGGCCTGATCCTTGGAAATATTCTCGGTCTTCGGCTGTTTGATCAGCGCGATTGCCTGGGCGACGGCGATCTCCAGCCGCGCGCGCGGACGAATGCGCAGGTTCAGCCCGGCCGCGCGAGATGCGGCGGACAATTCCAGCAAGACCTCGTCCGCGACGGTCACGGATCAGACTTTCCGCTCGATGCCGTAGGCAGAGGCGGCACTGTCGATCATCGACACGGGGATGGTAAGGTGCACAAACCCGCCGCTCGGCCGGGCCGAAACCAGCGCTTCCATGATCACGCGTACCGCCTGGTGCGGTTCGGTGCTCAGCCGATAGAGCAGTTTGATCGACCGTGCCGTTCCGGCCCGTCGGGTCACCCACCCCTTTTTCTGGAGTTCGCTTACGATACGGTGGGCGCCGCTACGGTTGATTCCGATCGCCGAGGCGATCTGCTCAAGCGAGGGGCCTATGCCGCTATCCACCAGATCCTGGATGACGGCGACGGCACGGTTTTGCCGGGGAGTCAGCGGCTCCGGGCCAGACAGATCGGTTTTCATCACGCGCTCCCCGCCTGACGATACTGGCTCGGCATAGACATATCCTGCATCTGCTTCATGAGAGGCAGGTTGTCGATGGCGAAGCGCAGGCTTTTCTCGACATGTGGAACATCGGTTATTTGCAACGACATGTTCAAATAGACAGTGAGAAGAGCCGATCTTGTCGCCTTCTCACCTATCAGGAGACAAAACGCATTCGCCAGATTTAAAAGCTGTCTGGCCGCGTGATCGGTATCTTGGTCCACGGTTTCATAGTCATGGATAGACGGCATCATTTCCTCCATAGAGCGGCGATGCGCCGCCATATCGATTTGCGCGTGGGTGAAAGGATCAGCGATCCGCAGAGCGCGATGCGCTCGATGCATTTGATCTGGGCTTGACCGGTCATGCCGCTGTGCGCCGCCACGCTACGCAGACGGCCAGCACGGCATCGTCGATGGTCGGGTCGCGCAGAGAGGTCCAGCGGATGCCGGTTTCTTCGATGATGGCCCAAGGCGTCAGACCGCATTCCGTCCGAAACAGCACATGCTCGACGGCGATCGACGACGCCTGATCAGGTTTCGGTAACGGCCAGTGCGCCCAGGTCACTCCGCATCTCCATCGCCTGCGCCGCAGTGCGAGACACAGGATCGGCGATGGAACGGGATGATCTTGTCCGTACTTTCCGGTTCAGCCTGCGCCGAGGCGATGCGCTCGACGATGCGCGCGCGACGGGCGATCGAGCGCAGCACGCCGACGAAGCCGGCGGCGTCAAGGCGGTTCATGATCAGCCCGCCATCGACGGCGATGCAATCAACGGCTTGCATCGCGCAGAATTCCAGCGCCTCGGAAGGCGTCATGTCGGCCGGCATATGCCATTCAGTGCTCATGATTCCCTCTGGATAAAGGAGTGTCTGCATCCCGATCGGCAGGCGCGGTAGAGCGCGATGTTCCGAGGATTGTTGGCCCTGAATGGGGCATTCTGGTTCAAAGCGCAGGCGTCGCCGGAGATCTCGCCCAGCACCGGGCAGACCAGTTGGGTCAGCCGCGTCATGACGGCCAAGGCCAATGGCTCGGTCGATTTGCCGTATTTTCCCGCCAAAACGAGCGATACGACCGTGCGGCTATACCCAATGCGATGGGCCACAGCCTGGATGCTGCCGAGGCGCTTGACCTCGGCGCGCAGAATGACCATCCACTCCGGCTCGCTCATTCCGCCGGTTCCTCGTGCCAGACGATCTGATCGACGTTTCGGTCGTAGACCGTGTTCATCCTAATCAGCATCGGCGCCATCGGCCCCGAATTGCGCGACTGGATGAAGCGATATCGACCGTCCTGTTTTCTCGTGCCCTTTAGAACCAGCTTCAGATATCCGGCGCGGTGCAGCCATTTGACGTAGTTCTTGGCGTGACTGTGCTCGACCAGATGATCCTCAGTCGATGCCGCGACAGACAGTTCTCTGGTCGAGAACTCGACCAGCATCTTCATTGTCCGCCACATCTGCTCATTCGATTTTCCGTAGGTCGACGGCGTGCCGTCTTGCAGAATTTTCGGCGCTTCGAACCCCGTATCCTTGATCAGCTCATACACGGCCGCGTCTTTGTTCTGACGCGCCTTTTCGGTCCCGCACTTGGCGAGGAACCCGGCCGCTTCGAGTGCGCGCACATACATGAAGACCGTGCCACGGTCCTGATCCACGTCGCTGGCCAATTGGCGCACGGTGAACCGTCGAATTTGTCGTGCCGCCAGCCATATCGCCTGACGACCACGCGGCTTGGCGCCGGCCGAGATGAGCGGTACTGCCATCATACAGCCCGCCGCGAGGCCGGCGGGGCGCCGGTGAAGAATTCCATCTTGAACTCGGCGCGCGATATCCGCGTCAGGCCGTTGGTTTCGGCATGCTCGCGCACCCGGTCCAGATTGACGCAGATGCGCCTGACCGAGCCCGCGCAAGCCTCGTGCAGTGCGGCGATCAGATCATCGGCAACTTCGATACCCCGGCAATAGAGGTGCGCCAGATGACGCGCATCGCTCAACACCGCCGCCTGTGCCGGCACCCAGTCCAGCATACGGCCGTGGACCCGTTCCCACCGCTTCAGCGAGGCCGGCAGACCTTCCTCGCCGACCAGGATGATCGCGGCCTGG
>JAXDMU010000216.1:0-3509 GCA_034665905.1 Aliidongia sp.
CGCTCGATCGCGTCCCATAATTGCGCTTCCAGTTTTACCCCGTCGAAGCGGTTGATTTCCTGGAGCCCGGTCGGCGAAGTGACGTTGATCTCGGTCAGATAATCACCGATCACATCGATGCCGACGAAGATCAGCCCCTGTTCGCGCAAAGTCGGCCCGATGGCGGCGCAGATTTCGACCTCGCGGGCGGTGAGATCGGTCTTCAGCGCGGTGCCGCCGGCATGCAAATTGGCGCGGGCCTCGCCCTGGGCCGGCACCCGCATGACCGCACCGGCCGGTTCGCCATCGATCAGGATGATGCGCTTGTCGCCCTGGCGCACCTCGGGCAGATAGCGCTGGATCATCAAGGGTTCGCGCGACAGGGCGAAGAACATCTCCAGGAGCGAGCCCAGGTTTTCGTCCGCCTCCTGAAGCCGGAACACGCCGGCGCCGCCATTGCCGAACAGCGGCTTGACGATGATGTCGCGATGCTCGGCGCGAAAATCCAGAATGGCACCACGGTCGCGCGTGATCAGGGTCGGCGGCATCAGCGTCGGGAAATGCGTGACGAACAGCTTTTCCGGCGCGTTGCGCACGCTGGCCGGGTCGTTCACCACCAGCGTCCGCGGATGGACATGCTCCAGCAGATGCGTCGCCGTGATGTAGCCCATGTCGAACGGCGGGTCCTGGCGCATTAGCACGACATCGACCGCTGCCAGATCGATCACCTCGAACGCGCCGAAGCTGTGATGGCGGCCCTGTTCGCGCCGGACTTCGAGCCGCCGGGCACGTGCTTGAAGCCGGCCCCCGTTCAGCCAGAGATTGCTTACCAGATAATGATAAAGCACATGGCCGCGCGCCTGCGCTTCCAACGCCAGCACGAACGTCGAATCGGCATCGATATTGATGGTTTCGATCGGATCCATCTGGATCGCGACGACAAGGCTCACGGCGGATCTCCCTTCAACGCGCCTGCATCATAGAACGCCTGTCGGGTCGCCGCTAGACGAGGACCGTTGCCTTCGCCAGATTTTCGCAACGAGCAGGGGTGATCAAGACAGGACCGACCAAGCCGAGGGTACGTGCAGCGGCAGTCGCCACGGCACAACTAACATGATGTCGAAGCGAAGATCGAGTCCGCACAGCGCCGGTTGGGTCGCCAGAAACTGGCTTGCGGCCCGCGCGATTCGTGCCTGCTGCTTGCGGCTCAGCGATTCCGCGGCGGTGGCCGCGTTGCGCCGGGCCTTGACCTCGACGAAGACCAGATTGCGGCCGCGCCGGGCGATGATATCGATCTCGCCGCTGCTGCTTTTCCAGTGCCGCGCTACGATGCGGTAGCCTTTGAGTCGCAGCAGACAGGCGCACAGGAACTCGGCACGCCGGCCGTGGCGTTCGGCATTGTGATAGGTGCGGCGTCTCATAGGGCCTCCCGGGACAGCAGCAGGGCGCGGGCATAGACATCGCGTTTGGGCAGATCGAGGCGGGCGGCGATCTCGGCCGCGGCATCGCGGACGCTGGCCCGGCCGAGCACCTCCCGCAGCATGGCGTCGAGGTCGGTCTCGGCCACCGGCGCGGCGTCGAGCGGCGGCCCGACGACGATGACGATCTCGCCCTTGGGCGGTCCTGATTCGGCGTAGCGGCGGGCCAAGGCGGTGAGGCTGTCGCGGACGACCTCCTCATAGAGCTTGGTCAGTTCCCGCGCCACGGCGGCCGGGCGGTCGCCCAAAACCTCCGCCATGTCGGCGAGCGAGGCCGCCAAGCGTTGCGCCGATTCATAGAAAATGAGCGTGGCGTCGAGCCGGGCGAACCCGCTGAGGTCGCGCCGCCGGGCCGTGCTTTTGGCGTCGAGAAAACCGGCGAACAGAAAGCGGTTGCTCGGCAGCCCTGACAGCACCAAGGCGGCCAGGGCGGCCGAGGGGCCGGGGGCGGTGTGCACGTCGATGCCGGCCGCGACCGCGTCGCGCACCAGCTTGTAGCCGGGATCGGAAATCAGCGGCGTGCCGGCATCCGAGATCAGTGCCACGCGCTCGCCGGCCGCGAGCCGCGCCAGCAGCAGCGGACGAACCCGGTCGGCATTGTGATCGTGATAGGCCAGCCGCCGCGTGGCGATGCCGTGGATCGTCAGCAGCTTGGCGCTGACGCGGGTATCCTCGCAGGCGATGAGATCGACGCCACGCAAAATATCGAGCGCCCGCAATGTGATATCGGACGCATTGCCGATCGGCGTTGCGACGATGAAGAGACCTGCTGTCAAGCCGCGTTTACTTGGCAGGGCGCCAACGGTAGGCTTGGCTGCCTGCTCGGCCGATTCGGAGGTTCCGCTTGTCCCGCTTTCCATCTCCCCGCGCCGCCGCCCTGTCATTTATTCTGATCCCTGCGCTCGGCCTCAGCGGCTGCGTCGTCAGGACGGTACCGGTAATGCCACCGCCGCCGCAAGCGTCGGTCGCACCGCTCGCGCCGCCAAATTCAGCAACACCGCCGGCTGCCGCCGTCCCGAATGAGCATCTGGTCGATACCACGGGCAAGACCGATGTCGCCTTGCTGGTGCCGCTCTCGGGGCCGCTGGCCGGGCTCGGCCACGATCTGCTCGATGCCGGGCAACTCGCGGTGATCGAACTGGGCGGCGAAACCCTGGTGCTGACGCCGAAAGATACCAAGGGTACCGCGGCCGGTGCGGCCGACGCCGCGCGCCGGGCGATCGCCGAGGGTGCGCGCCTGATCGTCGGCCCGCTCACCGCGGCCGAGGTCGAGGCGGTCCAGCCGCTGGCCGCCGCCGCCGGGATCAACGTGCTGGCCTTTTCCAATGTCGCGAAGGTCGCGGGAAACGGTATCTTCGTTTTAGGATTCCTGCCACAGCAGGAAGCGGCACGCATCGCGCGCTATGCCGTCTCGACCGGGCTCGACCATCTGGCCGTGCTGGCGCCGTCCAACGATTACGGTCAACTGGCCGCCGGTGCGTTCAAGAAAGCGGGCGAGGCGGCCGGCGCGACGGTCGATCCCGTCGCCTATTACGGGGCTGGTGGCGATCTGCGGGCGGCAGCAAAGCAGCTAGCCGCGGGCGGCCGCTTCGCCTTCACCGCCATGCTGTTGCCCGAACCGGAGCCCGCGCGACTGCGCGCCGCGGCCACGGCGCTGCCCTCGGCCGAAATCGATCCGTCCAAGGTCAGGTTGCTCGGCACCAGCCGGTGGGAAACACCCAGACTCGGCCAGGAACCGTCGCTGGTCGGCGGCTGGTACGCCGCGGCACCGTCCGACGCGCGCACCGGCTTCGAACGGCGCTTCCTGACCGCGTTCGGCCATGCGCCGCAGCGTCTGGCGACGCTGGCCTATGACGCGGTCGGCGTCGCCGCCGTGCTGGAGCGTACGCCCGGTGCCGGCTTCTCGGCCGCCGCTCTGGAAAACCCCAGCGGCTTCGCCGGTGCCGACGGGATTTTCCGCCTGCTGCCGGACGGCACGGCCGAACGCGGGCTCGCTGTGTTGCAGGTGGAGCCGGACGGCACAACGGTACTCAGCCCGGCGCCGGAAAGTTT
>JAXDMU010000217.1:0-4155 GCA_034665905.1 Aliidongia sp.
CGCGCCGGACGTTTCGCCCGACTCCGATGGATCGCTGCCTTTCTCGGCGATTTTTTTTTCTCGGCAGCCCAACTTGGCGTCTTCTTGGCGGCCTCGGCACCGCTGACCTATATTCTTGCCCGTGCCAACTTGCCATTGATCGACTCGCAACTCAGCGCGGTCGATCATATCGTTCGCTTCGATTGGACCGTCATGCATGATTGGGTAACTCAGCGCCCGGTAATACATGATGTCCTGCGCTGGGCCTATTCCACCCATGTCAATCAGTGCTGGGGCCTCATCGCCCTGGGCAGCCTGTGGTTTCCCGCCCGCCGGAATGCGGAGCTGATCTGGTGCTTCATACTGAGCCTGATGATCTGCTGCGTGGTCTCGGCCGTCGTGCCGTCGCTAGCGATGGGCGGTGACGCGGGCGGCTATGTCCCGGTGCTGAAAAGCCTGCGCGCGGGCGAACCGATGATCCTCGACTGGAACCGCCTGGAAGGTATCGTCCAGTTCCCCAGCTTCCATGCAGCACTGGCAACGATTTATCTCTACGCCGCACGCCACCGGCTCTGGACGCTGATCCCGTTCGCCGCCCTCGACACGCTGATGCTGATCTCGACACCACCGATCGGCGGCCATTACCTGACCGACGTGCTCGGCGGCATCGCGGTCGCCGTGATCGCGATCAGCGTGACGCGGCGGTTTCAGCCGGGGTTGCCCTCCGCCAGCGACAGCAGGCTCGCATTCCCCCCGGCCGCCGTGGTGTCGGTCGAGATCACGCGCTCCACGGCAAACCGCGCGAGGTAGCGCGGGCCGCCGGCCTTGGGGCCGGTGCCGGACAGGCCTTCGCCGCCGAAGGGTTGCACGCCGACCACGGCGCCCACCATGTTGCGGTTGACATAGATGTTGCCGACCCGCACGCCCTCGATGACCTGGCGCACGGTCTCGTCGATCCGGCTGTGGACGCCGAGTGTCAGGCCGAATCCGGTGTTGTTGATCGCCTCGATCGTCTCGGCGAGCTTGTCGCTCTTCCACCGGATGATGTGCAGGATCGGGCCGAACACCTCGCCCTCAAGTTGTTTCAGATCGTCGATCTCGTAAATGCGCGGCGCGAAGTAGCTGCCCTGCTCGGTGCCGGGCGGCAAATCGAGTTGGGCCAGCAGCCGGGCGGTGCCGCCGATCCGGGCGCAATGCCGTTCCAGCGCGTGGCGGGCGGCATCGTCGATCACCGGCCCGATATCGGTCGAAATCAATCCGGGATCGCCCAGCCGCAACTCGGCCAGCGCGCCGGCCAGCATGGTTTCAACCTTGTCGGCGATGTCGGCCTGAAGGAACAGGATGCGCAAGGCCGAGCAGCGCTGCCCGGCCGAATCGAAGGCCGAGCGCAGCACATCGCCAACCAGTTGCTCGGGCAGGGCCGAGCTGTCGGCGATCAGCGCGTTCATGCCGCCGGTCTCGGCGATGAACGGCACGATCGGCCCGTTCCGCTCGGCCAGGCTCCGGTTGATCAAGCGTGCAACCTCGGTCGAGCCGGTGAAGGCGACGCCGGCGATGCGCGGATCGGCAATCAGTGCCGCGCCGATCCTGCCGTCGCCCGGCAGCAGATGCACGACATCACCCGGCACGCCGGCCTCATGCAGCAGCCGGATCGCGGCGGCGCCGATGAGCGGCGTCTGCTCGGCCGGCTTCGCCACCACGGCATTGCCGGCGGCAAGGGCCGCGGCGACCTGGCCCAGGAAAATCGCCAGCGGGAAATTCCACGGGCTGATGCAGACGAACACGCCGCGCCCGTGCAGCTGATAGCCATTGCGCTCGCCGGTCGGTCCCGGCAAGGGCATACTGGCGAATTGAAGCCGCGCCTGGGCGGCGTAATACCGGCAGAAATCGACCGCCTCGCGCAACTCGTCCAGCGCGTTGGGCACGGTGCGCCCGCCTTCGCGCACGATCAGCGCCAGGAAATCGGCGAGCCGCGCTTCGAGCAGGTCGGCGGCACGATCCAGACAGGCGGCGCGCGCGTCGGCGCCCGCCTTGTCCCAGCCGGGCTGCGCCCGCACGGCGCGCGCGATCGCCTTGTCGATCTCGGCCGCGGTCGCGTTCACCACCGTGCCGACGCGGCGTCTACGGTCGCTCGGATCGGCGATCTGTTCGGATGCCGCACCCGCGCACTCGACCGCACCGATCAGCGGCGCCGCGGTCGCCAGCCGGCTTTCGGCGCGATCAAGCCCCGCTTTCAGCTCGATCAGCGTCGGGATGTCGGCCAGATCCCGCCCCCGGCTGTTGGGACGTTCCGCGCCAAAGAGATCGCGCGGCAGTGGAATCCCTGGATGCGGCTTGGTCGGCAACTCACGGATTTTGACGGCCGGATCGGCGACGATCTCGTCGATCGGTGCCCGCTCATCGACGAGGCGATTGACGAAGGATGAATTGGCGCCGTTTTCCAGCAGCCGGCGCACCAGATAGGCCAGCAGATCCTCGTGGCTGCCGACCGGCGCATAGATCCGGCACGGCCGGCCGAGCTTGTCGGCCCCGACGATCTGCTCGTACAGCGCCTCGCCCATGCCATGGAGCCGCTGGAATTCGAAATCGTCGCGATTGCCGGCCAGTTCGAGAATCGTCGCGAGCGTCAGCGCGTTGTGGGTCGCGAACATCGGATAGACCGCGTCCGGTGCCGCCAGCAGGCTCTTGGCGCAGGCGATGTAATTGACGTCGGTCGATGCCTTGCGCGTGAATACCGGGTAGCGGTCGAGGCCGCGTTCCTGTGCGCGCTTCACCTCGGTATCCCAATAGGCACCTTTGACCAGCCGGATCATCAGCCGCCTTTTGTGCCGCCGCGCTATGTCCTTCAGCACGTCGAGCGCCGCTAAGGCGCGGGTTTGATAGGCCTGGACCGCAACACCCAGGCCGTCCCAGCCGGCGAGATCCGGATCGCCCGCCAGCGCTTCGATCAGATCGAGCGACAGGTCGAGCCGGTCGGCCTCCTCGGCGTCAATGGTGAAGCCCATCGCCAGGCGCTTGGCCTCAAAGGCCAGGATCTTGATGAGCGGCAGCAATTCGGCCTTGACCCGATCGCCCTGAGCGACTTCGTAGCGCGGGTGGAGCGCCGAGAGCTTGACGGAAATCGACGGCGCATCGGCGATGCTGCGGCCCCCGACCGAGGCGCCGATCTTGGCGATCGCGTGGCGGTAGCTGTTGAAATAGCGCCGCGCGTCGGCGGCGGTGCGCGCCGACTCGCCCAGCATGTCATAGGAATGGCGATAGCCCGTGGCCTCCGCGGCCCGCGCCGTCTCCAGCGCTTCGTCGATGGTGCGGCCCATGACGAATTGCCGGCCCAGAATCCGCATCGCCGCGGTCACCGCCTGACGGATCACCGGTTCGCCCGAGCGCTGGACCATCCGGCGCATCAGTCCGGTTGGCTCGCCGTCGCCGCCATCCAGCTTGACCACCCGCCCGGTCAGCATCAGCGCCCAGGTCGAGGCATTGACGAACAGCGAGGACGATTGGCCGATATGTTTGTGCCAATCGGCCGGGCCGATCTTGTCGCGAATCAGCCGATCGGCGGTATCGGCATCGGGAATGCGCAGCAGCGCCTCCGCCAGACACATCAGCACCACGCCCTCGGCCGAGGACAGCTCGTACTGATGCAGAAACGCGTCGATGCCGCCCTTGCCGACCCGTCCGGCCCGGACCTTGGCGACCAGCCCGCGGGCCAGTTCGGCCACCCGGTCGCGCTCGGCCGCCCCCAACTCGGCCACCGCGAGCGCCGCTTCGACCGCTTCGGTCTCGGAACGCCGGTGGGCCGCGCGCAACGCGGTGCGCAACGCTGTCTGGCTCGGAGGAACCTGCTGAAAAATCATGGCGGCAATCCTGTGGCAATACCCGGCGGGGCGCCGCCGGCGGTGATTTCCGCCCTTGTAACCGCTAAATCATCCGGGTCAAGCGCGCGCTCCGCCGGACAGGTCCGTTTCGAGGTACAGTAAAATTACGCCCGATCGCTTTTCTCTATTGTCCCGATCTGTACGACGTTGACCGCCGCTTCCCCCTTTCGAAGCGAATTTCTGCCTGCCGCGATGCGGCCTCCCCCGATCAGGGGGCCAAAATGACCGAGTTCGATTTCGATGTGATCACCTGCCCGTCCGGGCCGGCGCGGCAAGGACGTCCGGCCTTTGGAGCGAC